>JAHIVM010000042.1 GCA_018816665.1 Candidatus Zixiibacteriota bacterium | reverse complement strand
GGCTTCCTCTCCCGGAGACAACAAACGGGAGGAAATGGCACCGGTTTGTGGACACACAGTGTCAGTCACCCGATGACATATATGAACCGGGGGAGGAACCATTGCTCTCCTCGCAGGTTTCGTATGAAGTCGGGCCTCGTACCGTGGTGGTACTGATCGGCAAATAGGATGAGGCGTGGCCGGGTCTTTCGCCCTCAACTCGGGCACCGGCATTTACGTCAGGCCAGGTCCGCAATGGGCCGCAATAGCGTGATGATATGATCGACAAAAAATCCGTGCAGATTCTGCACAGTTACTCACCGTTTGGTTTTCAACTCTCGCGCAAAGCGTGGGATTGGTTTGATGTCAGGGAACTGCTGGCCCGACCGGAGGTCGCCAAAGCAACATCCGATGTGTATGTCATCAGGCTGCTGGCCGAACGCATCAATCAGAAATACCGCCAATCATCGCACGTAGTGGAATATGTCCAGCCCGGCCAGTTGATGACGGTGGCGGTAATCGTTGACATTCTGAGATACGTGGTGCACCGGTACTGCCAGGAGGACCTGCCCGGGGTAATCCTGCGTGGTCTTGACTGGGCGGGCTTGCAGCTTGGTTCGACTATTGTCGAGCGCCCGCCGGCCGTGTTTGTGGATCTGTTTCCGCCCACATCGGTGGCCGCGGCAAAGCAGGCGGGCGATGAGTTCCTCAAGGGAACAACCCAGAAGGTCTCCCACCGGGAGATGACGGTCGGCGAGATGATTCTCCTGTCGCTGGGCTCGGAAAACCCGGCCTTCCGACGTTACCGCAATTTGTTCGATGATACCGAGTTGAGACGTCAGTGTCCATACGAACCGCTCATGGGCGGACTGGAACGGTTTTTTGACCAGCAACCACCGTTCGCCCCACTGGGTCAACCATTGTTTGAAGTGCTGCGGGCGCCGATGAAATCGAGCCCGGATTCCCTCGACGGTCAGCTTCAGTACATCCGGGACCACTGGGGTACCTTCCTGCCTGCCGATCTCCTTGAGATGGTGCTGCTGGCGACTGACATTCTCAAGGAAGAGAAAATGATGCGCGGCTGGGGGCCCGGCCCGAATGTCGCTCTGCGATTCGGCAAGGATGTTTACGGGTATGATCTGGGCTATCCGGAGCCGGCCGCATTTTCGCGCGATGCCGACTGGATGTCCAATGTGGTTATCATCGCAAAATCCACGCACGTGTGGCTGGATCAGCTTTCAAAAAAATACAAAAGACCGATTCGGTTTCTGAACGAGATTCCCGATGAGGAACTGGATACCCTGGCCCGCTGGGGGTTCACCGGTCTCTGGTTGATCGGCCTCTGGGAACGTTCCTCGGCATCTCAGACCATTAAGCAAATCATGGGCAATCCCGAAGCGGCTGCCTCGGCCTATTCGCTGTACGATTACACTATTGCCCGGGATCTGGGCGGGGAAGAGGCGTACCAGGATTTGCGTGACCGAGCCTGGCGGCGCGGGATTCGTCTGGCCAGCGACATGGTGCCCAACCACATGGGTATCTACTCGCGCTGGATGCTGGAACATCCCGAGTGGTTCATGCAGGCCGAGCACATGCCCTACCCGTCCTACCGCTTCACCGGTGTTGACCTGTCGCCCGATGAGCGGGTGACGGTACAAATTGAGGATGGCTACTGGGACCGGCGCGACGCCGCCGTCGTGTTCAAACGGATCGATCAGTGGACCGGCGATGTCCGGTACATCTATCACGGTAATGACGGCACCAGTACGCCCTGGAATGACACCGCCCAATTGAACTTCATGATTGCCGAAGTCCGGGAAGCGGTTATCCAGACCATCCTGCACGTAGCCCGCCGTTTTCCCATCATTCGTTTCGACGCCGCTATGACCCTTGCCAAAAAACACTACCATCGCCTCTGGTTCCCGCCGGGCGGCGAAGGCGGCGCTATTCCATCGCGGTCCGAATACGGCATGACCAAACCGGATTTTGACAGCGCTTTCCCCAAGGAATTCTGGCGCGAAGTGGTCGATCGGGTGGCCGCCGAAGTTCCCGACACCCTGCTGCTGGCCGAGGCCTTCTGGCTGATGGAGGGGTATTTTGTGCGGACACTGGGGATGCACCGAGTGTACAACAGCGCTTTCATGAACATGCTCAAGACCGAGGACAACGCCAAGTATCGCCAGACCATCAAAAATGTCATCGAATTCTCGCCGGAAGTACTGAAGCGCTTTGTCAACTTCATGAACAATCCCGATGAGGCCACGGCGGTCGCGCAGTTCGGCAAGGATGACAAGTACTACGGAGTCGCCGTATTGATGGTGACCATGCCCGGTCTGCCCATGTTTGGTCACGGCCAGATAGAGGGTTTTACCGAGAAGTACGGCATGGAGTATCGCAAGGCGTATTGGGACGAACAACCCGATCAGCATATGATCGGTCGGCACGAAAACGAAGTGTTCCCCCTGATGCGCCGTCGCCACCTGTTCTCCGGCGCTGAGAACTTTGCGCTCTATGATTTCAACACTACTGAGGGATGGGTTGATGAAAACGTGTTTGCCTACAGCAATCGTTTTTACGACGAGCGCGGCATTATCCTGTACAACAATGCCTACAACACCACGCGCGGCTGGATACATACGTCGACGCCCATAAACTCGGCCGCCAGCGGTGAGGATATCCGCCTGGTACGGAAAACCCTGGCCGAGGCCCTGGGGTTGAATACGGCTGATGGACACCTGTATGCATTCCGTGACCACCAGTCGGGCCTGCATTACCTGCGTCCGGGTCGATTGATAGCCGAGCAGGGATTGTATGCCGAGTTGAATGCATACCAGTTCCATGCTTTCCTTGATTTCCGCGAAATTTACGATCACGATGGCACCTGGTACGCACTGGCTAATCGACTCAACGGTGCCGGTGTGCCCAGCCTGGACGATGCCTACCGGGAGATGCTGCTCGAGCCACTCCTTGATGCGTTCCGCGGGGTGATGAACGGTGACATGCTCAGGACGCTGTCCGGAGAATACACGCCCGAGGTTGAAAAACAGTTCCTCGGAGCGTTGGGGCGTTTCCTAGATGCCACCGGTGAGTATGGCGGTCCGGGGGCTCCGGTCGACGATATCCTGCGCCGGGCCACCGCTGTGGTAGCGCGCGACGGTGTGAGCGAGAGCCTTCGCAAAGCAGGCGTATCAAAGACCCGGCTGGAATCACTGCAGCCGCATATCACCGGTGCCAATGGCCAGGGGTTTGGACATATCATCATTACCACCGCTGTGATGGGACTGCTGGCCGGCGACCGGGTAAACGACTGGCTGCTTCGCAAACAGGTCACTCAGGCCTTCCGCGATTTCCAGCTCGGTGAATCGACTGCTTATACCGATGCTTTGCTGGCCACCCTTCTGGCCATGCACCCCGGCTGTGTCGATCTCCTCAAGAAAGAGCCGTCGGTGATGCAATCATTCTTCGACGATCCCCTGGTGCATGAGTACCTGCTGGTCAATCGCCATGACGGTATCCTCTGGTTCAACAAGGAGCGACTCGACGGACTGATTCACCTGCTGATTTCAATGCAGATGCTGAGATTGTCCGGCACCGGAAAGGTGGCGGCCGGCCTCATCGACGGCATTCTTGCGCAGGCAGGGAAGATCCTTGACCGGGCTGAGGCGGTTCAGTATCGGTACGACGATTGGGCAAGTAGCTTCGTCGCAGTACCCGACCGTGGAGACAAAGCCGTGTGATCGGGGGATGTCTCCCCACTTCGAATCCACTGACATTGTTCTTTGCTCCGGCGCATTGTCGTAGTTGACAAGAGCCGCTCGTCCTGCCATGTTTCAGCAACAAATGAAGCCGGAAGAGAAGTAACGGTTACTGGCAACGATGAACACTATTCATATCAATAGGGGATATTGCTGATGGAAGGCTACATGGACACGCTGTGGGGATGGGCGGAAGTGTATGGCATGCGCGTACTGGGCGCGGTAGCCATACTTATCCTGGGTCGTATTGGTGTGAGTATTCTGGCCGGTTTTGTCAAGCGGGTAATGATACGCGGCAAAGTCGATGAAACTTTGACCAGGTTTGTGGTGAGCTTGACCCGCATAGCCCTGATGACTTTTGTCTTTATTGCTGCCCTGGGGCAGTTGGGCGTACAGACTACATCGTTTGTGGCCATTATCGGTGCCGCCGGTCTCGCAGTCGGCCTGGCGCTGCAGGGTTCGCTGGCCAATTTTGCGTCGGGTGTCATGCTGATTCTGTTTCGTCCGTTCACAGCCGGTGATTACGTCGAAGCCGGTGGTTCCAGTGGGGTGGTGGTGTCCATTCAGATCTTCAGTACCGTCCTGCGTACGCCCGACAACAAGAAGATCATTATTCCCAACAGCAAAATCACGGGCGACAGTATCACAAATTACTCGGCGATGGACACGCGCCGGGTCGACATGGTGTTTGGCATCGGCTACGGCGACGATCTCAAAAAGGCCAAGGAGATTCTCGAGAGTCTGCTCAAGGCCGACAGCCGGGTTCTGGCCGATCCCGCCCCGGTGGTGGCAGTACTGGAACTGGGCGACAGCTCGGTGAATCTTGCTGTGCGTCCATGGATAAACACCGCCGAATACTGGGATCTCTACTTTGACTATACTGAAAAAGTCAAACTGACGTTTGATCGGGAAGGCATTTCCATTCCCTTCCCGCAACGAGATATACACCTGCATCAGGTAACCACCGCATAGGGGAGTCTCATATGAAACGAATGACTGGGTTGCTTGCACTGAGTGTGCTGTTGATGTCGTTGACCGGGGCCGCATTCTCAGCCGACGATTCCACTGTCACCGGATGGCAGAAATCACTGATCGCCGACCTGACCACCACGCAAACCGCGTATTCCGATTCCTGGTCGGGCGGTGAGGCCGGGTCGTTCAACTGGGTCGGCAATGTGAACGGGGGCGCCGAAAACCAACTCGCCGAGTGGTTGGATGTCAAGTCCACTCTCAGGATGTCCTTCGGT
>JAHIVM010000527.1 GCA_018816665.1 Candidatus Zixiibacteriota bacterium | reverse complement strand
TTACCGGGGCGGGTATATTGCAGGAAGCAGTTCTGCAGGGTATTAGACAGAATCAGACGATGAGCCGGCGAAGATCAGGCTGTCAGGCAGATTTTTTAGCGACGACCACAACTTCCTTCTCCCACCGTACACCGTCTCTGTCAATAATCGTCAACAACTCCAGCCCCCGCTCTTTCAAGGCCTCGGCTGCCGGTTTGCCCTCCAGGCGCTGCAGACATCGCCGGTAGTATTCATGCAGGGAGCGGAGCATATGTTCATCGCGAGAGACGGGGGGCTCTTCTTCATGATCCGCCACTTTCACACCCGTCAGGGGAAGCCTGCCGACCATGTCCAGGACTTCCTGTCGCGTCATCGTCTCACGATGAGACACTCCGTTGACCCGATCAACAGCCGCCCACCAGTGATGGATGTGGCGCTGGGAATTCGGGTAGTCGGTTGCCTGATCCTGGAATACTTCCCCGATGATGAGATGCCCCTCTGGTTTCAGCACGCGCAACATTTCGGACAGGACCCGATCCGGTTTCTCCAGGTGATGCAGTGAGTTGAATACCGACACAGTGTCGAAGCAGTTTTCGGGAAACTCAAGGTCCGACGCATCCATGGCAACAAACCGGGTACGCTCATTTTTGTTGTTTGCCTTCGCCTTTGCGATATTTTCCTCGGAGACATCAACGCCGACAATCTCTTCGTAATCAGCCAGTTTCTCCGCCATCATCCCGGCCGAACCGCCCTGCCCCGCCGCTATGTCGAGAACTCGTCCACCAGAAATCTCGCCAAACAACCGATCAACACTATTCAATTTCGTCCTCCGTATTGCTGAAAACTCTCGTTCCCCTGTCTACGTCGCTTTTGGTCCCCAGTTTCCGATTGCCGGATAGATTCCTTTCATTTCGACATTGCCGAAGCGCCAACGGACCCCTATACTGGCCACAGTGGAAAGAAACGACTACTTCTGGAGGATACTGTACAATGAAAGCTACGATCAAAACCAACAAAGGTGATATCAATCTTACCCTGTTTGCCGACAAAACGCCAATTACGGTGGCCAACTTCGTTAACCTGGCACAACGCGGGTTTTACGACGGGCTCACGTTCCATCGCGTTATCCCCGACTTCATGATTCAGGGTGGGTGCCCGTCCGGCACCGGCACCGGTGGTCCGGGCTACACGTTCGCCGATGAAATCGTCCCGGAACTTCGCCACAGCAAGCCCGGCATCCTGTCTATGGCTAACGCCGGACCCGCAACCAACGGCAGTCAGTTTTTCATAACCCATGTGCCCACCCAGTGGTTGGATGGAAAACATACGGTATTCGGCGAGGTCGTGGGTCCCGAGGACCAGGCGGTGGTCAACAAGATTGAGGGGCAGGACCGTATCGAATCGGTCACCATTGTCGATGACACCGCGGCACTCCTGGAGCAGGTCAAGGATCAGGTGGCGGGCTGGAACGCCAAACTCGATCGCCGGTAGGCAGTCACGTCACTCCCCGGCGACACTACTCAGCGGTGGTGATGCCCAGCTCATTCAGCAGCCTGGTCATTGCCACCGTTGCTTTTTCCTTGAGGAACACATCGGTAATCTCGTGAGTGAAGGCCGATTCCTCCGGGTTGATTTCAATGATCGCGGCCCCGTGCTGTTTGGCCATGCGGGGTATGAGCGCCGCCGGCGTGACTTCGCCGGTAGTCCCCACCACGATTAGCACATCCGAGTGGGTGGCCTCATGTACGGCGCGTTCGTAGGCGTTTGACGGAATCGACTCGCCAAAGAAAATGAAATCGGGCTTAAGCAGTCCTTCGCAATAATCGCAGGTGGGCGGCAACACCTCCAGGCTGACCTCCGAAACATGAAAGCGGGCTCGGCAGTTGACACACAGCAAATGTTGTGAGTTGCCGTGGAATTCGTATACTTCGGTGCTGCCGGCAGCCTGATGCAGGTTGTCAATATTCTGCGTAATAACCGTGTGAAGCATGCCTTCTCGCTCCAGCGCCGCGAGTCCCAGGTGAGCGGCATTCGGTTTTGCCCTTGTGAAAAAGTCGTAAAAGATTTCCTTGATTACCACCCACGCCTCTCTGGGGTGACTGTGGAAGTACTCTATCTCCAGACAGGTGGGATCGTACCGCCCCCAGAGTCCGCCCTTGCCGCGAAACGGCGGAATGCCGCTTTCGACTGAGATGCCGGCCCCGGTAAAGGCCGTTCCGCGATTGGCACGGCGGATGACTTCGGCTGCCTTTTTGTACATCACTCTCCCTGGTTAGGGGGTTGAATGTCCTTGAACAATCGGGCCAGCGGCGTGCCCGGAGCCTGAATATGAAGATCCAGGAAATACCCAAAAGGTGTTTGTTCAGTCTCGTACCCCGCCTCGACCAACCGGCGCTCGGCATTATTCAGAAGCGTACGAGTCATGTCAGGCG
>JAHIVM010000526.1 GCA_018816665.1 Candidatus Zixiibacteriota bacterium | reverse complement strand
CGACGCTTTGCAGCATGTCTCCACCGGCAAGGACACGGAGCTCCATTTCGTGGGCGCCGTGGGGGACTGCGGGGACATTTTCGATCTGTTTGCAGAGTATCTTGGAACGTCGATCTTTCTTCACGGCTTGCGGAAACGTCCCGAAGTCGTCCGCGCTATGCAGGACGCAGACATTCTTGTCAATATCAGCAACCAGAGTATGCACCAGCTACCCAGCAAGGTGGTGGAGTACGTCTGGACCGGCAAACCGCTGCTGAATCTTACGACCGTCGCCAAAGATACAACATCGGAATTTCTGGCGGCCTATCCGGGCCTGCTGAGCCTGGTTGTTTCGGACGGCAAGCCGACGAATCTCGATGTGGCCGCACTCAGAGATTTCGTTGCCACACCTCCCGCGACCGTGCCGGTCGAAGCGCGAAAACAGTGGCTGGCCGCGTATGAAATCGATGCTATCGCCGGTCAGTATGACGCGCTCATGGCTGTTGACCGGCCCGTGGGTTGTACCGCCGCGACCGGCGAGTGAATTCAAACTTGACGCTTCCACCGCACCGGCACCATACTCATTCCATGCAAACCAACTCCCGGTATGACACGATGGTCCCGTATCTCTTCGCCGCTTCATTGATAGCGCTGGGGTTGACGCATCAACTGCTGTTTCGTTTCACCGGTACGGTTACGGGGCTGCGCGGCATATCGTTATGGCTCGGCACTGTGGTTGTTTTGCTTCCGGCTCTGAGCGTATATCTCATGTACCGGGCGCGGGAGTTCAAACTGCACCGGATGTGGGTCGTGGCGGCCGTGCTTGTTGGCGGAACGCTGCTCAATCTGGCGGCATCGCGCTTGAGTTCGGTGGGGTACTCGTTTCTCTTCACGATCTACTTCCTGGTCATGATGAACAGCCTTCAGTTCGTGCGACGGGATACGGTGCTGTCGATCACAAAGGTCATGATGGCTCTATACCTGGGCAACGTGCTGATCGGGCAATTGCTGTACCTGACAGGTGTCGAAAGCGACTTCCTGCGGGACATCTTTCGGTACCAGATAGATCCGCGCGATGATTCCGTGCGCTTCATTGCCTTTGCGGAGGAGCCGTCGTACGCAGCCTTCATCGTGTGTCTGACCTACTTCGCCTATGTTCGCCTGTGTCGGGCGGGGAAAGAGCCTGTCAATATCGTCTGGGGACTGATCGTTCTGTACCAGGTACTGTGTTTTCGCTCAGTATACGGGTATTTGCTGGTGATGATCCTGTTCGTGGTAACGTACTACCGTTCGGTTCGACGGTCCCTGGTTATCCTGATCCCCACTGTGATGCTGGTCCTGATTGTGGCGACCAATACCGGATTGCTTTCGGATGCCGGTCGCCTGGGGCGGATTACCGATGCGATGTTGCGGGGACGCCTTTTCAACCCGCAGGAACTGAAGGCGGTGGACCACTCGTTGTTTTTCCGGGTGGGGATATTCATTGAATACTGGAGCACGGCCAATCCGGCGGACCCGCACTTTTATGTGGGGCATGGAGCCATGACTCACAAATATGCGCTGTCATCCCGCTATCTGGGAGCGATCAAACAGGATGTGGGCAGCGGCAATCTGGTGTTGCTGGAATCCAATTTCTTTAACGGGTTTTTGTACGATTTCGGCCTCGTGGGTATGCTGCTGGTTGCGTTTGTGCTGTGGCGTCTGACGACGCGACGTTTTTTCCGCGCCGAGACATTGCTTCTGGCAATGGTGTTTTTTAATGCCAACTACAATACCCAGTTTTTGTGGTACATCGTGATCATCCTGGCGGCGTCACACTACTACAGCGAGCCGATCGGGAGCGCGGAAAACGCAGCGCGCGCCTAATGCGCTGTGCGTCAGCACCATCGCTCACCTCACTTAAAGCATTGCCTTAGTCGGGCCGGAGAAGGGCTAGGCGTAATACTCTTCCAGGGGCTGGGTTGCGCTTACCACGCCTAATTCGAAGTGGCGGCGGAGCGCTTCCACAATGCGGCAGGCAGCCAGGCCGTCGCCAAAGGGGTTTTTCACACTGGCCATGGCCGTGTACTTCTGATTATCGGTGAGAATTTCGCGCGTGTAGCTGACAATCCGATCAAAGTCAGGACCGGCGAGAACCGCCCCGCCGGCCTCAACGGCTTCAGGTCTTTCCGTTTCATTGCGCAGCACGATCACCGGCTTATGCAGCGTGGGAGCCTCTTCCTGGATGCCGCCCGAATCGGTGAGGATCAGGGTCGAGGCGGCCATTGCCTCGATCATGTCGGTGTAGGCCAGGGGGTCGATCAGTCGGATGCCGGGCACATTGTCCAGCATACCAAAGACCGTCTCGCGGACTCTTGGATTGCGATGAACGGGGAACACAATCTCGGTATCCCACTGTTCCTCGGCGATTGCCCGTAATGCCCGGCAGATCTGCTCCATAGGCTCGCCCCAGTTTTCACGTCGATGGGCGGTTACCAGGATGCGGCGGGTGCCTGTCGTGCTGTTGGTATAGGCTTCATTGAGGCGCGGGTTGCTGTCGAGAAGCTGTTCGATCGCATCAACGACCGTATTGCCGGTGTAGAGGACGGAGTAGG
>JAHIVM010000525.1 GCA_018816665.1 Candidatus Zixiibacteriota bacterium | reverse complement strand
AATCCCAGCTCTGCCCCGCCAGCAGCATGAAGTCGCCCGACTTCACGGTAAAATACGCGTGACGCAACTGGAGAATGGCCTTGTTTTCGGCCACGGTGGCACCCCCTACGGCACCGTACAGATCGAACTCCAGCTTGCCGCTTACCGCCACCTTCTCGTATCCCTTCCCGGTCAGCGCAAGACCAAACCGGGTTTCGCTGGCAGTCATGTTGAACTGCGCGTCATCCTGATCACTTTGCGGTTTCACCCAGATGGCGAAATTGCCATGACTGGTAAGATTCTGATCGTGAGAGGCATCAGCCTTCACATACCCGTACCAGTCGACATCAAAAGACGGTTTCTCTCCCGCGCTCGCAGCGGTCCCAATCAGGACCAGGCACAGCGCCAGCATCAGCTTACCCCACATAGTTCTCATACTTGTCTATCTCCTGTTTTAATCAGTGCTCCAAATAGCACTACAGAGATAAATCGGAATCCCGGGGGGCGGGCTTATCGAAAACCGGCGAAATGCCTGTTCCGCAGCTGTTTATTGGTATACGTGTGCAACAATTGCACAGCCCGAAAAGCCCCGGCCGGTTCTGAACCGGGGTTTGGCACACGAAGAACTGAGTGCCCCGGCAATCAGGTGAGCACGTCAAACAGGTCCGATAACCGGGATATGGTGGTGACCGCAGGTGACCGCTCGGCCGGAGGTCCGTTACTATCGGTTATCTCAGGGCGAAAATCCGTGACCGTGTGAACCTCGCGAGCGCCGGCACGCCGCAACAGGACCGGCGTCATGCCGGCAGCCATCGCCGCCGAAACATCCTCGGGGGCGTCGCCAACATACATGACATCGACCGCTGCAAGCCCTGTCTGTTCCAGCGCAGGTTCAAAAATAGCCGGGTCCGGCTTTTTGATACCCTGCTCCGCCGAAACCACAATGCTGTCAAACAACGAGGTCAGGCCGAACCGCCGCAGCACGCCATGAACATGCGGGGGGTGGTCAAAGTTGGAGATCAGGGCCAGAGTATGATCGACACATACCCGCTGCAGCACATCGGCTGCTTCGGGATCGAGCGTCACATACTCCTGCCAGGCTTCGACCGATGCCGTGGCCACCGGGCGCACCTGATCGGGCGTCAGGATCAGGTCGAGTTTCCGGCAGAACGCATGGATGCGGCGTTCAAACACGGTGAGACCATCGTCGACTACCGGCGGTTCCGGCCAGCCAAAAAAGCCGGAGCACTCACGGCGGAAGGCGTCTTTCTCGAGAGGAAGGCCGTGTTGCCGCAACGATTCGAACAGCACTTCGAACCAGTCATGCCAGGCGGCATCCATGTCGCCGTAGATCAGCAGCGTACCGTAGAGATCAAAAAAAACGCCTTTGTGAGCCATGCCCTGCTTCTAAAACGTAAACGTGTCGAGTTGTCCTATTTTTACGTGCAGGCGGCCTCCCGTCACAACCAGCACCATCTCATTACCGAAGGCGCGTATCGTTTTGGCTACCAGTTCGCCAGAATAGGTGAAGGCGAGCTGACGGTACTTCGCCGGTCCGGCCTCGTCATCGGAGACCAGTTGCCCATCCAGATAGTAATCGTAAGAGCAACCGGCGTCCCCGTCCGTCAAATTGAGAATGCGAAACTCGATGTGGCGATCGTCAAGGGGCACGCGCAACGTGTCGCCGGCCGTCATGTCGCGCTCGGACATATCGACATACTTGGCCTCAGCGGTTGTTTCACCGGTGAACACGCGAAGAACAAACACGTCGGCCTCGGCTGTTGACTCGTTCCGGGTTACTTTGGCCGTTCCCTGGGCGCCGAAGTTGTTAATCATACCGATTTCCTTTGTCGGGCGTCCATCCTTAAACGGAACCACGCGCGCATCGGCGTTCTCGGTTGAGCCGTGGGATCGAACCACAAGTGACTTTCCCTCAACAACCGGTATCCGGACCATCTGATCCGCCTGCATCGGTTTCTCGAAGGGCGGGGTTTCGACACTCAGGTCGGGTATCCGGGGCGCCCATTCCGGGGGTTCCACGGGTATCTGCCGGGGATCGTGGATCAGGGTGTAGTCCCTCGGCACCGCAAACAGAGCCGCATCGGGTGTCTCCTCACGGATTCCACGCAGTTCCACGCCGCGGTTTTCGCTCATGAGATGGACGATCCGAACCGGGAAGGCCAGTGCCTCCGAGTACCAGCGAGCCATGAAATCCTGCCCCGACATGCTCAGGACTTCTTTGCGGCAGTCGTAGCCGGCTACGGATTCCTGACCTTCGGTGCGAACCTCTCCCCGGGAAGCAGTGTACAACCAGCCCTGGAACGGCTCGTTCATCAACACCATATGGTCATCGAGGGGTAGCACCAGGTACACGTGCTCACGGGGAATTTGCACCCTGGCCGTGTTTTCCGCCTGATTGACAACGACCTGAATGAGATCACCGTCGGAAACAACATCGGTACGGTAGACATCACCGAGAACATAGATCTGCCCGACAGTTGTGTCTTTGCCGTCGATGGTGAGTAACTCCCCCTGAAAACCTTCACCCTGCGCGATGCCGGTCAGCAGTCCGCACAGCAGAAGGACCGAAAAAAAGCCCATTCTGGATTTCACCGTTTCATTCCCTCCCAAAACTGCTTGAGCTATCCGGTCGGGGCGGTGTGGAGACTCCGCCCTGACCGGAAGTACGTAAGCCTGTTACCAGAATATGCCTATGGCCTGGTGGCGACGGCGCCCTCGGCGCCCACTACCACCACCCGGCTGCCCGTGGTTTCTTTCGCCACTCCCTGCAAAAGCAGCATCCCGGAACCAACTTCCTCACTGCTCCAGGTGAGACCGTCGGTCGATGAACAAAAGCGGTTGCCGCCCACAGCCATAAACGCGGCACCCGCCCAGATGACGTCGTTGAGGATGTTGACACCGGCCTGACGGGACTCCCACGTGACACCGTCGGTGGACGTAAAAATCGTGTCACTGGAAAGGCTGCCGGCGAAACCGACCGCGACCAGTCTGCTGCCGCTGGCAGCGGCTGCGTACAGGTAGCCAGCACCGGGGGCGTGACGCAAGGTCCACACGAGGGCATCGGGCGACGTGTAGATAATCAGGGAATCACCTACCGCCACGAATTGATTCCCAACCCAGGCAATGCCGTTGAAGTCAATGCTGGTACCGGTGGTGCGGATGTTCCAGTCGATCCCTGCTGAGGATGTAATGATCACACCATCGTTGCCGGCCGCAGCGAAAAGGCTGCCGCCCCAGGTAACCGACCAGAGGTCGAAATCGACCGTGGAGTTGCGCGTGGCCCACGTCAAGAGATCGGGCGAAGTCACCACCGTGCCGGCATCACCGACGGCCACGTACACACCACCGGAATGGGCGATATCATACAGGTCGTTGGTTGTTGATGTCTGCCGCACCGTCCATGTCGAACCCGTGCGCACCAGAACTTTCCCGCTGTCCGCCGCCGCCACAAACAGGCCGCCGGTGTAGATTACCTTGTTGATGTGAGCGTCGGTGACGCCGGTCTCAAACGTCCAGACATCGTCACCGGGATCCACCGGGTTGTCATCGTCGCTGCTGCTGTTGCACCCCGCCAACAACGCACTCGCTGCCAGCAGGGCGGCCAGTATCAACGCACACAGCCGTCGTTGAAGAATCACTGAGGTCTCTCCCATCTACAGTTTCACGAACTCCACGCGCCGGTTGTTCGCTTTGCCCTCGGGCGAATCGTTCGTATCGATCGGCGAGGATTCCCCTTTGCCCTGGCATTCGAGACGGTCGGCGGCGATGCCGTACGTAGTCGTAAGGTACTGCCGGACGGACTCCGCTCGCTGCCGGGACAGGGTCATGTTGAAATCATCGGCGCCGTCACTGTCGGTATGTCCCTCAATGCACACTCGCAGCGCGGGATCATCGGTCAGCATATCGCCGATATTTTTGAGTGTTTTGAACGACTGGCCTTTGATGGTGGCCGATCCCTTGTCAAAAAGAATACCGTGCGTCACCACGCGCCCCGTTTCGGCCATCTGATCCTTGAAGGATTTGCCTCCCTCCGCGAACCGGAAACCCCGGAAGAGGCAGTACTTCTCTTTCTCGGCCGCGCGCCAATCGGGACTTGTCTCCAGCCTGAATCCCACCGGATGAAAGTCATCAACTCTCGGGATATTGGCTACGCGTTCCTCGTCAAGATAGCACTTGATGGAGCGGGAGGTGGCCATAATGCGCATCTTGTGCGGACCCTTGGTCGTGAAATCCGGCAGCGATTTACTGGCAATGGTCTTGCCTTTGACACTTATCATGGTATGGTTCAGGCCGTAGCCGCTGTTGGCATATTGGGCTATGTTGCTCCCTTTGGCATCGACCCAGGAAATCGTAAACGAACTATAGTTGTTTTCGTCACCCCAGGAATAGAATTCCAGTTCAACGGTATATTCCTCAGGCAGCGGTGCATCCTTCATGCGCGGGCGGATCCTGCCGTCATTGGTACACATGATCCAGAACTCGCCGCCCATGCGGATGATCTCCAGCACACCGCGCTCGAGATTCCAGCGGAAGGGAAATTCGCCTTCCTCTTCATTGGACATGTCATCGTAGAAAAGTACCTTGTCGCCGGGGATGAAATCGTACTTGCTATAAATCGTCATGTCCTCGGCGACTTTGGCCGACGACGTCGCCGTTGCAGTCGCGGTCGCGGTCGCCGTACCGGTGGGCGCCATCTGGTTGGCCGCAGCCGGAGCATTGGGCGCCGGAGCTGTCTGTCCGCCGCCGTATTCCTGGGTGTATTGTCCCTGCCCCTGGTAACGGTAGTACTCCTTCGGGACCTCCTTTGAGACCATATCGATCGTTTGGGCCAGCGCTGCACGAATGGCCTTCTCCATCGGCTCATTGGAGTACATCCCCAGATCACCGACCATGGCAACATCTTCGGTCCAGCCGCCGCCGTCCATTCCGACCTTCCAGTTCTTGGATTCGGCTTTAATTGTTTTGGCTTTTAGGACGCGACGGGTACGGATATCGATGAGTTTGATATCCATTTCGATTTTGGCCGTCTTGCTGTCTATACCTACCTTGCCAAAGGCCTTTTTGGTCAGGCCGCCCAGACCGCCGCCGCTGCCGCCGGCATCGGGTTCAAATGACGTTACAGCACCGGTAATGAGCAGATCAGCACCTTCCATCAGTCCCTTGTCGGGGCCGCGACCTTCCTCGACATAGCCGGACTGAGCCAGGTCGATTTCATCGGCCAGTTCGCCCACTTCTTCCTGACTGGCCAGCACAATAAACTTCTCAGTATTGACCAGGGTAGTGGATAACATCTCACCGATCGCGGCGGCCATGTCGCGGGTACAGCGATCGGCTTTCGGTTTGATCGTTCCAACAGCGATTCTGGCCCGGTTGCCCTGATACGTCAATGTTTCCTCGACATCGGCCACCGCCCCCCCACAGACCAGCGTCAGGATCAGCAACAGGCCGATCAGACGAATGTTGATTACAGACCGTAACATCGTTCTTCTCCCTGTCTGAATGTCGTCGTGATGAATGTAGAATGCTGCGCAATGACGGAGTGGCGCCGCCAGACAGCGCCACTCCTGCGAGAATCTGATGTCTGTGCCGCGATGCGTCACTCTCCCCCGCAGGCGGTCGAATTACCGGCCCGGTCGCAGCATGTCAACTTTCTCGTAACCCTCGGGAATGTCAAAGATACCTTCCGGCGGATCCTTCTCGGCGGACTCCAGCACCTTCGTCCAGTTGCCGACTTCGGTTCCCATGATGTTAACCACACCCTTGCTCTCAACGACCATCCCCTTGATTTTGTACAGCTCTTTCATTGCTTCCGCAAAGCCGGGGAGTTGCATCATCATGCCCGATGACAGAGCCTGGTATTTCTCGGCATCAATGTTGATATCTTCGGTGGCCCAATGATCATTGGTCATTTTCATCGGCCCCATGGCTATGCTTACGACATATTTCTTGGCGTCCCAGTCGCCGATCTTTTTGGTTTCGTCTGTCGGTGTGACCGTGACCGTGGGCGTACCCATCATTGCCGCCATGGGATTGGCAGCTGCCGGCGGGGCGTTTGGATCCAGGGAAACTTCCACATAGCTTTTTGTCTCAGGGCTGACAAGATAGATCATTTGCTTGTCGCCTCGAAATATGGTCACCCCTTCGGTGCCGTGGTCCTGGTAGCCCATGTCGCCACTCATCCAGAGTACGGTGGTATCATCCCGGGCCGGGGAGGACTGCCCCATCACGTTCATTGCGTCGGTGTGATTCAACATCTTGATGTACACCCCGGCGTCGGCACTGCCGGTCAGTCCAAAAATCAGGACCAACGCCGCCAGTACAACCAGTTTGCCTGTCCGCATCGTAATTGACTCCTTGTATAGTACATTAATAGGCATAGTGATCTTTCATCAACCGCCGCAGCGGTATTCGGAAGCATACCCCCGGGGCCATCAGGTGTCAATGTTGAAATCGGAACGACGAAAACCGTCTCAAATGGGGGGACTGTAAATGGAGGACCATTTGCCACTCATTAATAGGCACTGGTGCAGAAACGGGGCGCCGAGGGTTACTAATTTCCTTGCGCCCTTTGCCATCACGCATTATATATATGCCTTATAATACCCGGCACAGGCTTACGCAACCACTTGATAGTAGGTCTGGTTGAGTAACCGCGATTGTGAAAATTTTAACAATCACGGCAGCAAACTGAAGGTATAAGAGACTGACCCACAAAACGTTGGGCAGGAACCTCAAGGAGATGGCGATGGCTGAATTTGAACCGGCTGTGAATCCTGACGATCCCGGTGATATCATCAAAGCCGAGACCCTCGTCGTCGGTGGCGGTATAGCAGGGATGACAACCGCTATCGAGACCGCCGAGGTCGGCAAGCATGTAATACTCCTGGAGAAGGCCCCTTCGATCGGCGGACGGGTTGCAACTTCCAATCAGTATTTCCCCAAGCTCTGTCCCCCGACCTGCGGCATAGAAATCAACCTTAAGCGTATGCGTGTCAATCCGTTCATTCGGGTCCTGACGCTTGCGACGGTTGACAAAGTTACGGGCACTCCGGGCAACTATGAAGTCACTATCACGCTGCACCCGCGTTATGTCAATTCCCGATGTACGGCCTGCGGCGAATGTGAAAAGGTCTGTGAAATAGAGCGCGACAATGACTTCAACTACGGACTGAACAAAACCAAGGCCATCTATCTGCCCCATCTCATGGCCTACCCGCAGCGCTATGTTGTCGATCCGGCCTTTGCGAGTGACGAGCGGATGAAAAAGTGCGTAGAAGCCTGTGAATACAACGCCATCGATTTGGATATGCAACCCCGCACAATAACGGCAAAAGTCGGCGGAATCGTCTGGGCAACCGGCTGGAAACCCTACGATGCCACCAGGATAGACAACCTGGGGTTCGGCAAATACAAAAACGTCGTCACCAACGTCATCATGGAGCGACTGGCCGCCCAGTCCGGTCCGACCGAAGGCAAAATCACTCGTCCGTCGGACGCTGCCGAGATCAAGAAAATCGGTTTTGTGCAGTGCGCGGGCTCGCGCGATGAAAACCATCTGCCGTATTGCTCGGCGGTGTGTTGCCTGGCCTCGATGAAACAGGCCACCTACGTTCGCGAACGCTATCCCGAGGCTGAGATTCATCTGTTTTATATCGATGTCCGCTCGCCGGGTCGGATGGAAGACTTTTATGTCAAACAGCAGGGCGATGACAAGTTCTTTTTCCATCGCGGCAAGGTTGGCAAAATCACCGAGAATCCGACCAATCAGAACGTTATTCTCCACGCCGAAAACACCCTCACCGGTGAAGTCACCGAGATGGAAGTTGATATGGCGGTGCTTGCGACCGGAATGGTTCCCAACACGGTGGACGATCCCCCGCCGCTCGACACGCCGCTCGATGAGTACGGATTCATTGCTCCGGATAGCCAGGGCGTGATTGGTGCCGGCGTGGCAAATCGCCCGGTCGATGTTGCCGCTTCGGTCCAGGATGCTACCGGCGCAGCCTTGAAAGCTTTGAACATGGGCGCAAGGAGTTAAGACGATGGAAAAGAAAACTGGCGTTTATATATGTAAAGGCTGCGAAATCGCAAAATGCCTGGATGTCGACAAACTTGTCGCCCTGGCCGAGGGGAATCCCAAAGTCGCTATCTGTAAGTGTCAGGATATCCTCTGCAGCCAGGCCGGGATCGATGCGATCAAAAACGATATCGCCTCTGAGGGAGTCAATCGCATTGTCGTAGCTGCCTGCTCAATCCGTACCTTCCCGGAATTGTTTGATTTCGGCAAGGATGTTCTCGTGGATCGCACCAACCTGCGCGAGCAGGTTGCCTGGTCCCATGAGCCGAACGACGAAGACACGCAGATGCTTGCGGAAGACTATCTCCGCATGGGCATTGCCAAAGTGCAGACGGTCGACCCGCCGGAACCGTTGATTGAAGAAACCTCCAGGGACATCATGGTGGTCGGCGGCGGCATGACCGGTATGACGGCTGCCAGACAGGCATCGCTGGCCGGTTATAAGGTCACCCTCGTGGAGAAGGCGGATAAACTCGGCGGCTGGGCCACCAGGTTTACCAAAGTTTTCCCCAAGCACCCGCCGTACGAAGAGCTTGAAGACACCGGAGTGGCGGGCCTTATCAAAGAGGTCGAGAGTGACAACAATATCACTGTCCATCTCGGCACGACGGTGAAAAAGACTGCCGGCCAGCCCGGCAAGTTCGCGGTCGCTCTCGCCAACGGCAACGGCGGCCATGAGCTGACGGTTGGCTCCATCATTCTTTCCACCGGCTGGAAACCGTACGAGGCCGACAAACTCACCCATCTGGGATACGGCTGTTCACCCGACGTCATCACGAATATCAAGATGGAAGAGATGGTGAGCAACGGGGGGATCAAGCGGCCTTCCGACGGTAAACCGGTTAACAGCATTGTGTTTATCCAGTGTGCCGGGTCACGCGATCAGGACCATCTCCCCTACTGTTCATCGGTATGCTGCCGCGTGTCGCTGAAGCAGACCCGGTATGTACGGGAGCAGTATCCCGACGCCAAGATCTATGTGGTGTACAAGGACGTTCGCTCTCCTGCCCAGTTTGAGAAGTTTTATGCTCACTGTCAGATGGACGAGGGCGTGTTTTTCACCAAGGGTGAAATCGCCGGCGTGACCAAAGAGTCCGACGGCAGGATCGCGGTCAATGTCGAGGAGACATTGCTCGGCGAGGACATTGTCATCAAGGCCGATATGGTCGTGCTGGCCACCGGCATGGTGCCGACCACAAAAGTCGCCGATATTCAGCCGCCGGCCGAAGGTGAAGAGCCTGCGGCTGCTGCGGAAGCCGGCACCACTGCCGACGGCAAGAAAGAGGCGGCCGGTGCCCAGGTTGGGGCCAAGATTCTGAACCTGTCCTACCGTCAGGGTACTGATCTACCCACCCTCAAATACGGCTTCCCGGACTCGCATTTCATCTGCTTCCCGTACGAAACTCAGCGTACCGGCATCTATGCTGCCGGTGCCGTCCGGGCTCCGCAGGACTTTGCGACGGCCATCAACGATGCCTACGGCGCGGCTATGAAGTCTATTCAGGCCGTCGAGTCAGTGTCACGGGGCGCGGCGCTGCATCCGCGGGCCGGCGACCTGAGCTATCCGGAGTTCTTCCTGCAGCGCTGCACCCAGTGCAAACGCTGCACCGAGGAATGCCCTTTTGGTGCTCTGGATGAGGACGACAAGGGTACGCCGCAACCGAATCCGTTGCGCTGTCGCCGGTGCGGCATCTGCCTGGGTGCCTGTCCGGAACGTATTGTCTCGTTCAAGAACTACGGCATTAACATGATTTCGACAATGATCAAGGCGATTGACGTACCCGATGAGTTCGAGGAGAAACCCCGAATTCTCGCCTTCATCTGCGAAAACGATGCCTTGCCGTCGGTTGATATGGCCGGCATGAAGCGGCTCAAATACAATTCCATGATCCGGATCATCCCGCTGCGGTGCCTGGGCTCACTGAACACCATCTGGATCAGTGATGCGCTGGCTTCGGGTTTTGACGGGGTGTTGCTTATCGGGTGTCGCAAAGGTGAAGACTACCAGTGCCATTTCGTAAAGGGTAGTGAGCTGGCCGCGTACCGGATGGGCAATGTTCAGGAGAAACTGAAGCAGCTCGTCCTCGAGGAGGAGCGGGTTGAGGTTCACGAACTTGCCATAACCGATTATGACAAGATTCCGAAGATCTTCGATGACTTCCTGGAGGTGATTGAAGGCGTCGGCCCGAACCCGTACAAGGACATGTAGCGGCAGCTTTAGTCGCAAATCGACTGCTACAGGGGTCCCCGGCAACCGGGGGCCCCTGCTTTTTTGGGGGCTGGTAGATTTGCGAGTAAATTGGTCAAGTTATACAACACTTTTGCGTGATCTTTTGACAGGATTCCCGCTGCTCTTTTTTGAGACCGATTTTCTAATCTTTTGTAATGCCATATTATTATTGAGGTTACGTGGTGGCCTAAGGAGCGGCGGGGAAAAGGCGATATAATTACTATAAATTCGAGTTAATGAAATTTTT
>JAHIVM010000524.1 GCA_018816665.1 Candidatus Zixiibacteriota bacterium | reverse complement strand
TTCCACTCCCATCGTGGCGTTTTACTTTGACCGCGTTCCCCTGATCTCGGTACCGGCCAACCTGGTAGTTGTGCCGCTGGTGTCGCTGGCGGTGCTGGGCATCCTGGCGTTGTTGAGTTGCCATGCAGTGCTTCCCGTGCTGGGCGCGTTGGCGGGGTCATTGGTGGATCGACTGCTGAGCCTGGTCGTGCACCTGCTTACCTGGCTGGGCGGTGAAAGCATGCCGGTGTTGTCTACCGCCGGCTGGTTTGGTGGCCCGGGCGCTCCGCTGCTGTTGGTGCTTGCCCTGGGCATGACTTGTCTCCTGGTCCTGGCGGTGCGCTATCAAGAGGCGCGGCGACTACTTGTTGTGACATCCATGATCGCGGTCAATGTTGTGCTGGCGGTGATCGTTCTGAGTCCCGGTGACCCCGGGTGCGTCGAAGTGAGCGCACATCGCGTGCCGGGCGGCGTGCTGACGGTGGTCGACTGGGGCGGCGATGCCGGCTGCGATGTGGTGGTCTCCGGCCTCGCCCGAAAAACGTATCGCCTGGATGAACGCGTTATGCTGCCGCTGCTTGAGCGACACGGCCTCGATCGTGTGCGACGGGTGATCGTGCAGGTTGCCGCCTACGACGCGCTCGATGACCTGCTGCGACTGGTTGCCGCCACCGGCCGACCGGTGTTGTATGTACCGGAACGGCTAAGGCCGTCGATACGGGACGTGATCGCTCAGGACAGCACGGCGGTGGCGCCCCACACGCTCGTGTTTTATGGCGACACCAGCCTGTTGTCCTCCAATCGAGGCTACACGCTCACCGAGAGCCATATTTCGCTGCGTCTGCCCGACACAGAGGTTTGTCTGGCGTACGAATTGGACAACATGGACACCCTGTGCGTGGAGGGGACGGGCGGCGGTGTGCTGATTATTGGACAGGCCTGGTCGCCGGCGCCGGCCGACTGGATCGAATGGCACGCCCGGGGATGGGATATCATTGTCTGTTCAACTATTGCACACCGGTTTTCGGACCAAAATGCGGATCCATCGCTCGAACCGGACGGTTTCTTCCCGGATTACCTGCATATCCTTGCTCGCGACGGAGTCTTTCGTCAATCTCTGACCGTTTCACCGGATCGCTGAACTATGGTGCGGTTCCTATTCCCTTTGTCGTAAAGAAAAGGGAATCTCGGCCCGATAACATAAGAGTAACAGAAACAGGCTGGGAGAAGGTACGCCAAATTCAGCCCGGGGATTGAAAAGAATGAGTTTATCCGGCAATCTGAAAACGGTTTCGTTTCCTGACATTCTGCAGCTTCTGGCGACAGGGAAGAAGTCGGGCATTCTCGAATGCAAAACGTCGACCCGTCAGAAGGAAGTAGCCTTTCAGGAAGGAAACATAGTCTTTGCATCGTCCGTGAACAGCTCTGAAGATCTGCTCGGTAATATGCTGCTGAAACGCGGCAGGATATCGAAGTCGGATCTCGAACGGGCTATCCAGCTGCACAAGCAGACCGGACGGCAACTCGGAACCACCCTGATCGACATGGGGCTGTTCGACAAGGAGGAGATCGGAGCCTGCCTGAAACTGCAGATCGAAGAGATCGTGTACAATCTCTTCTCCTGGCAGGAAGGGGACTTCAATTTCCACGAGGGTGATGAACCCAAAAACGCTCCCTTCCTGATCGAGCTCAACACCATGAATGTCATCATGGAAGGTACCCGTCGTATTGACGAATGGATCGAAATACAGAAGGTCCTTCCGCCCGACGATGTCCTGCTGCAGATGTCCAAAAGTCCCAAGGTGAGTCGAGACGAAATCACGATCACTATCGATGAATTCAAGGTACTGTCGCTGATCAACGGTGAGCGCACAATGCCGGAACTGATCAACGTTTCACCGATTGGCGAATTCGTCACCTGCCGGGCGGTGTACAAACTGATCCTCAACAACCTGGTCGAGGTCGCCGGTCGCAAGGACAGTCCCGACGAGGTACCGGACGAAGACGAAGAGGAAGTGGTGCTGCGGATCATTTTCAAGCTGTATTCGAACTGTTTCTACCAGGTGCGGTCGCGTCTGCAGGAAGTGGTCGGCGAACACAACACCCGTTTCCCGGTGTTTGCCACCCAGTATCGCAGCGGGTTGATGAGCTTTTTCCCCGGTGTTGATCCACAATCTGATCTCATGCCGACCTTTGAAAAATTCGTAACCGCGGTGCGGGCCGTTCCGGCTCCCATCCGTTACCATACACTGGTGAACAGCCTGGAGCGCATGCTGTCCGAGCAACTCGTGTTTGTCAACCAGTTGCTGGGTACCGGTCTATTCCGCGAAGTATCCTCCGCCGTAAAACGGGAGATTGCGGAACCGCTGGCCTCACGACGGGAGCTCGTGAAGCGGTATCGCATCGAAGAGCAATTCTACAACACGATAAAGCGTGCCGACAAGGCCGTCAAATTGATCAGGGGATGAGAAGATGAGCCGTTATCTTATTGCTGTATTGGGAGCTACCATGATCGCCGGGCGGGCGGAGGCGGCTAATCTGGCCGTCATCACTCAGCCCCCGACCATTCTGAATCTGGCGGTTTTTCTCGTGGCCGGCGCGGCCGTGGTGATTTGCCTCCAGGTATGGTCCGTTGTAAAAGGCGGGTATCTGAGTCGCAGCTGGCAGCTTTTCGGGGCCGGCTTTGCCCTGCTGCTGATCAGCCAACTCTCTGTGCTGCTTCAGACTTTCGAAATCGTCGTATTGCCTGTCTGGGTCACGCCGACCCTGCTGGCTCTCATGGCGGCGCTGTTCTGCTATGGTGCTTTTGAGACCCGGCGAGTACTGAGCTGAAATGTGATTTGAGTTGACATAACCATATGTGGGAACTATAATTATCGAAGCGCAATATTGTTGATTGCGCAAGCAATTACCCGATAACCGGTTACCAAAAAAGACGCCAATGACCGTAGTGATCGACATGGACGACAGAATCGAAAAGTGCAAGAAGATCCTCAATGAGGACCCGAACTCACAGATCTTTGCCGCACTTGCAGAGGCTTATCGTAAGAAGGGGGAGCTGGATAAGGCGTTTCGCATCTGTCAAAACGGCCTGAAGATCCATCCCTCGTACGGATCGGCTCACGTAGTCATGTCCAAGATCAACCTTGATCGCGGTCTGTATGACTGGGCCGAGGCCGAGGTACAAAAGGCCGTGGAGATTGACGGTCACAGTCGGGCGATTGACCTGTTGATGGCCGAGATCAGTCTCTACAAGGGAGACTATGCCCGGGCCGTACGGTTGCTCAAAGATCTGAGACAGCACGACCCCAACAATGCTCATATCCAGAAGCTGCTGGATATTGCGCTGAAGATTCCGGAACAGAAGATCAGTTTGCCGGGGGCAGCCGACGAACCAACAGTCGTGGCGGCAACGGTGACTGAGTCCGAATCCGTGCCGGAGACATCCGGACCTACCGAGCTCGGGACGTCTGATGTTCTGCGGCTCATGATGACTTTGCCCTCGATGAAGGGGGCGTTATTTGTCAACCCGGAAGGGTTGGTCGTGGAAGCGCAGTGGCTGGCTGACATGGACGCCGGAACCTGTGCCGCCACCCTGGCCGAACTGAATCGGCTGAACCAGGATGTTGTCCGGGCCTCGTTCGGCAGCATCAACGCGGTGCTTATTGAAACCGCGGGGCCCGTCTTTTACCTGGTGCAATTCGACCTGGGGATGTTTGTGTTCGTGGGGGAAACAGACATCAACCTTGGTACCTTGCGCATGAAAGTGGCCGGCCTTCTTGAAAACTTCGCAGTCGAGAGAGTGGGGTAGGTATGAAAGTATCCGGACGGGCCGGCCAGCGGATGCTCCTGTATAGTCTGGTAGCACTGATAGCCTGCATGTTGGTTTTTCCCCGGCAGTTCCCGGGCAGTGAACTGGCACGTACGTCGCTCCTGTACGTTTTGTACGAAGTGGTATTTTACGGCTTCGTGGGGTTCCTCTTCCACCGCCGTACCACGCTGATGCAACTCGTGCAGGTGTCCGGTATGTGTCTGGTCTACCGGCTTGGCCTGAGTGCGGCCTTTGGGTTGCTGGTCTCCGTGTTTTATTCCATGGACATGGGCGTGGCGATGACGCTGGCCATGGCGAGCTACGTAGAGGGACTGGTCCTGCAGATACTGGCGGCGCCGTTTATCCTGAAGCCCGTTATTGATCAACTGTATGTAACCGAACGAAAGCTGGTCTCGCCGCTCCGATCCGCCGGGTCAACCGAGGGGTCCGAAAGCGGTCGTACCTCGATTGTTATCTCGCGAGACCGCGGCTTAGTGCATGATGTCAGGGACACGGCGGTTCCGCATGAATCGACGCCGGCGGTTACCGATTCGGCCCCTGTCGACGAACTGGCTGCGCCTCATCTGAATAACGACCTGAACGGCTTTGAGCGGGCGGTTCGGTACATCGGTGAACATGGATCCGTCAAGCTGGCTGTCGTAGTTGACGATGAAGGTCTCATGCTGTCGCACTTTCGGCGCGGCAACATCGATCCGGAGGAATGGGCGCCGATGGCCCTGCTATTCCTGCAAAACAGCCAGCAGGTGCTGGATCGACAGAACTGGGGGGCAACCGAAAGGCTGGACCTCCGGCTGCCGGATATGCGCATATCGGTGGCACGCGACGAGGGATTTTCCCTGCTGGTCGTGTCGGAACGGCAGTCCGATGATGTCCTGAGCATTCGCATAAGGCAGGCTCGGGAGTTGATTAAGAAATATGTTGCGGAGCGGTACGGCAGTCTGCTGGACCAGAACGCGGAGAGAATACATGTATCAAGTGCTGAGTGAACTGAACAAAACGCCCGGGATTACCGGTTCGATGGTCGTGGGTAACGACGGTATCGTGATTGCCGCCGACCTGGAGACCGGGTATGAGGGCGAGACCATCGGTGCCCTGGCCGCATCGATTACCTCAAACATCCAGAAGTCACTCGACCGTCTGGATACCAGCCCGTGGGCGCAGGTGACCATTGAGGCCGACGACGCCAAGTTGTTTTTCTCCGACGCCCGGATAGGTATCCTGGTTGTGACGACGGAGAAGCAGGTGAATGTTGGTCTGGTACGCCTGGAGATCAAGAACGCCTTGAGTCGACTGACCACGGAAAGCCGATAATCGCGAGAGAAGCTGGGATCGTAAGATATGGTATCAATCAACTACTCGGCGCGTGAAGTCTGCTGTAAGATCGTCTACTATGGACCGGGCCTGTCAGGTAAGACGACTAATCTGCAGTACATTCATTCGAAGGTTCCGCAGGACACCCGGGGCAAGCTGATATCGCTGGCTACCGAGGCGGACCGCACGTTGTACTTCGACTTCCTGCCGATCAACATAGGAACCATCAACGGCTTCCAGGCGAAGTTTCAGTTGTACACCGTCCCCGGGCAGGTGTACTACAATGCCACGCGTAAACTCGTGTTGCGCGGCGTTGATGGCGTCGTTTTTGTGGCCGACAGTCAGCCCGACAAAATGGACGAGAACATTGAGTCACTGGCGAACCTGATGGAAAACCTGGAAGAGTACGGCTATCGTCCCGAGGACCTGCCGATCGTCATCCAGCTGAACAAGCGGGATCTGCCCAACGTATTGCCCGTGGATCAGCTCAACGCCCAGCTGAACCCGCACAACCTGCCCACCTTTGAGGCCTCGGCCACAGTGGGGAACGGTGTGTTTGATACGTTGAAGTTGATCATTCGTCTCGTTCTGGAAAAAGCCAAGGCAACCAGCGCACCAAAAACTACCGCGTCGGCCCAGCCGACCGTTACGGCGGTTCCACGGCCGCAGCCGGCGCCCTATCCGGAGCCTGCTCCGGCGCCACAGCCGGTCGCCGCAGGAGTGGCTGCCGCCGCTCCCCGGCCGATTGCTCCGGCCCCGGCCGCCGATACAGCCTATCGACCGTACCCGGGCAGCGGGACACAACCGGTCAAGCAACAGGCCCCCGCGGCCCAGGCTCCGTCGCCCCAACCGCCGGCGCCGGCCCAACCAGTGGCAGCCGAAGTCGCTCCGTCGCCGGTAGCGCCGCCGACCCAGCCTGCCGAGATAAAAACCGATGAGCAGCCGGTGGCTGCCGAGAGCAATGCGCAGTCGCCGCAGATGGCGCCTTCGCTGCGCCGCAGGGGCGAACCGAAGAAACGTGGTTTTTTCAAGCGTCTCTTCGGAATCAAGTAGCAAGTCACATTGGAGGAATATATGTCTGACGACGGCCTGGTTATTTATGAGGAGGAGGTCGAGAGAATCGACCAACTGCTCAACAAAATGTTGAAGGGGGCAGAGGCCAAATGCGCACTCCTGGTGGATAAGGATGGACATCTTATCACCCGCCAGGGATTCACGCACTCGCTGGATACGACGGCTCTGGCCGCGTTGCTGGCGGGCTCCTTTGCATCGACCAAAGAGATTGCGAAACTGGTTGGCGAACCGGAGTTCTCGGTGCTGTTTCATCAGGGCAAAAAAGATCATATCCACATGTCGATTGTGGGGGAGCGATCCATACTTGCCGTGATTTTCGACGACCGCACTACTATCGGGATGGTGCGGCTGTACGCGAAGGAAACCGCCCAGGAACTCGCCAAAACCTTCGAAGACAACGCGCAGCGCCGCGGGGCTCCGCCGGAAATGCCTGACGATTTCGCAGATATGGCCCAGGAAAAGCTGGACGACATCTTTCAGGATTAGGCTGATCCCGGGGCAGAATGATTGATTGACAGCGTGACGAAACAGAGGATATGTCCGGAGGGCCTTGGGTCTACCTATGTCAGCAGAGCTTAGTACCATACTTGTCCAGGCCGGCAAGATCACACAGGATCAGGCCGATGAGGCCATGGCCGCGGTCAAGACTAAAAAGGAGAAGTTCAGCGACGCCCTGGTGCGTATCGGTGCTATTAAATCCGAAGACGAAATCTCCGGATTCATCGGTAAGCATCTGAAGATCGGTGCCCTTCATCTCAGCGATGTCGAACTCAATCCCGATGTCGTCAGGCTCATTCCCGTTGATATTGCACGCAAGTTCAAAGTCATCGCCATCAGCAAAATCAACAAAACCCTGCTGGTGGCTATCAGTGATCCCAATAATATCTATGTCCTCGATGCCCTGAAGTTCATCACCGGATGCACCGTCCAGCCCGCCCTCGCGGCCCAGGAAGACATCCTCAAGGCGATTGAGCAGTACTACAAGGACGGCGGCGAGCTGTCTGAAATCGTCAAGGGCATGGAGATGGATGAGGACCTCGAGGTCGTATCCACCGAGGAGGGGCCGTCCGAGACCGACCTGATGTCTCAGATTCAGGACAAGCCCCTTGTCAAACTGGTCGACTCCATTATCGGCGATGCCATCCGCATGGGCGCTTCTGACATTCACTTCGAAATGTACGAAAAACGCATCCGCGTACGGTATCGTATCGATGGTGAACTTACCGAAATGGCGCCGTTGCCGTTCAAGTACCGGGCCGCCATTGTCTCGCGTATCAAGATCATGGCCGATCTTGATATTTCCGAGCGACGGTTGCCGCAGGACGGTCGTATCAAAATCAAAATCCTCGGGCGAACCGTGGACCTTCGTGTATCCTCGCTGCCGACCATTTTCGGCGAGAAGGTGGTTATGCGAATTCTGGACCCGCAGGCGCTGAAAGTCGACATGACGCAGCTTGGCTTCCGGGAACAGGATCTGCAGAAGTTCCACGAAAAGATCCATTCGCCGTACGGGATCATTCTGGTGACGGGTCCTACGGGCTCAGGTAAAACGACCACCCTGTACTCCGCGTTGCAGCAGCTCAACACGATTGACGTCAACATCATGACGGCGGAAGATCCCGTTGAGTTCAACTTTGAAGGCATCAACCAGGTGGCGGTCAAGAGTGAAATCGGTCTTACGTTCGCCGCTGCGTTGAGAAGTTTCCTGCGTCAGGATCCCGATATTGTCATGCTTGGTGAGATACGTGACGGTGAGACGGCCGAGATCGCAATCAAGGCGGCACTTACCGGTCACCTCGTGTTTTCGACCCTGCATACCAACGACGCTCCTTCGTCGGTGACTCGTCTGATGGACATGGGGACGCCGCACTATCTGGTGGCGTCGGCCACCCAGCTCATCATGGCGCAGCGCATGATGAAGAAGATCTGTCCCAAGTGCAAAGAGGAAGTCAATCTGACTCCCGAACAGGTTGAATCGCTGAAGGTGCCCCCGGAACTCCTCAAGGGTATCCGGGCGTTCCGAGGTCGGGGCTGCAGCTCCTGCGGAGAGACCGGTAAAGCGGGTCGAACCGGCATTTACGAAGTTATGCCCATTTCCCCGGCGCTGGAAGATCTGATTCTTCAGAAGGCTCCCGATTCGGAGCTCCGCAAGGTGGCCCTTGCGGAAGGCATGTTTTCCCTGCGCATGTCGGCCGTGGAGAAGATGAAGCAGGGTATTGTCAGTATTGACGAGTTGTTTGCTGTCACGACAACGTGATGGCTTCCGCCGTTTTGGCTAAACTCATTGTTTAGCAATCACTTATATTCGACCTCCCCCCAGTTTACATTCAAGATTTCGCTGCAGATTCCGATATCTAAGACAAGAAGTCTATTGGTACGTTTATCTGCTTTTCACAGGAGTGATACATGGCCTCATTGCGGGAGTTGCTCGAACAAATGGTTCAGATGGGTGCCTCCGATCTGCACCTTACGGCCGGGTCGCCGCCGGTGGTTCGGGTTGACGGCAAGTTACAGCGGATGCAACATGATATGTTGACTCCGGAAATGACAAAGAAGATTGCCTACTCGATGTTAAACGAGAAGCAAAAGCTCAAGTTCGAGCAGAACTGGGAACTGGATTTCTCCTTTGGCATCGAGTCAATGAGTCGTTTCCGCGCCAACATGTTCATGCAGCGCGGTAATGTCGCTGTCGCACTGCGCCAGATTCCCTATAAAATCAAAACCTTCGATGAACTCGGTTTACCGAAGGTGATCGCCGAAACAGCCAATCTGCCGCGCGGTCTGGTCCTCGTAACGGGCCCCACCGGTTCCGGCAAGTCGACCACGCTGGCGGCGGTAATCGACAAGATTAACAAAGAGCGGCCGTGCCATATTATCACGGTCGAGGACCCGATCGAATACCTCCATCGGCACCAGACAGCGCTCATCAACCAGCGCGAGGTATACTCCGACACACCGTCGTTTGCCTCGGCCCTGAAGTACGCACTGCGTGAAGATCCCGATGTCGTGCTCGTCGGCGAGATGAGAGACCTGGAGACCATTGAGGCGGCCCTGTCCATATCCGAGACGGGTCACCTTGCCTTCGCCACCCTGCACACCAACTCCTGTGCGGAGACGATCAACCGTATTGTTGACGTGTTTCCGACCAACCAGCAGGATCAGATCCGGGTGGTGCTGTCGTTCACCCTGCAGGGTGTGGTTTCGCAGACGCTGATCCCGAAGGTTGGCGGTGGTCGCGCGCTGGCGCTGGAAATCATGGTTGCCACGCCGGCTATTCGGGCCATCATCCGCGACGACAAAG
>JAHIVM010000523.1 GCA_018816665.1 Candidatus Zixiibacteriota bacterium | reverse complement strand
GAGGCTGGGTGGAGAACGAAACAGCGTTTGCTCCCGGCGATTCCGTTGTTGTCTACAGCGACGGCGTTACGGAGGCGGAGTGTGCGGAGCGCGATGAGTTGTTTGGAGAAGACCGACTCGAGAAGCTTCTTGAAAAAGACAAAGCACTTTCTCCCCGGGAGCTGGTGGGCAGTGTGATGGAGCAGGTTAATTCGTTTGCGGCCGGGACTCCCCGGTCGGACGATGTCACGCTATTAGTTGTGAAGAGGACAGCCGGATGTTAGAGCAGGGAAAACAAATCGGACATTTCGTCATCACGCGCAAGCTGGGCGAGGGCGGCATGGGTCAGGTGTACCTGTCCGAAGACCAGAAGCTGCATCGTCAGGTGGCGCTGAAGATCGTGACTGGCGACATGTTCGACGATCGCGAGAAACGCGAACGTTTTTACCGCGAGGCCAAGACCGCGGCCCAGGTGTCGAATGCCTACGTGACGGCTATTTACGAAATAGGTTCGACCAAGGAAGAAGCGACGGATCGCGAGATCGATTATATCGTCATGGAGTATGTCGACGGTGATTCGCTGACGGACTTCCTCAAAGACAACAAGCCGGACATGAGCACGATCGTGCGATTGGCCGAGAAGATCTGTTCCGGCCTGACCGCGGCCCATAAACTGAATATTGTCCATCGCGATATCAAACCGGACAATATCATTATCGACCGTGACGGCGATCCCAAGATACTTGACTTTGGTCTGGCCAAGCCCCTGGATCCGATCCAGTTCGAGAAGAGCGACGACAGCACTAAAACGGCCTCGAATGATTTGACCAAGGTGGGTAAAATCATGGGTACGGTGTCGTACATGTCGCCGGAGCAGGTGCGCGGTGAAGCCGTTGACACGCGGTCGGATATTTTTTCGTTCGGTGTGCTGTTGTATCGCATGCTGACCGGGGAACTGCCCTTCGCGGGACCGTCGCAGGTTGAATCCATGGCCAAGATTCTCGAATCACAGCAGCCGTCGCCAAGACTCAAAAACGAAGCGGTACCGCCGGAACTGGAGCGCATACTCGAGAAGTGTTTGCGTAAGGATCGCGATGATCGCTATCAGGACACACGTGATTTGGTGGTGGATCTCCGCAACCTGCGCCGCCAGTACGACAGCGGGGTCTCAGACTCGGTGTCATCGATGGGCATTACGGCTCCGAGAAAAGGCAAGTCGTTTTTTGGTCTCAATATTCCGGGGTTCGTGGCGGGAGTGACTATTATCTGTCTGGCAATTGCCTGGGCAATATGGGGCGATTTTTTTACTGGCGGCTCCGGAGGAACGGTGCAGGCCAACGAAAACAGCCTGGCCATAATCGGTTTTGAGAACAAAACCGGTGACTCTGCGCTGGACTGGCTGGAAACCGGTCTTCCGGAAATTCTGCTGACCGATCTGTCACAGGCCAAGGGTATTCAGATCATCAGTCGCCAGCGGATTCTTGATTGCTTTGGTGTCGACGAGAAGAAGTCACACACTCACGAGCAGTGCGTGGATGCGGCGCAGTCTTTGGGGGCGGCACGTTTGTTGTCCGGTGCGTTTTTCAAGCTGGGGGATCAGATTCGCATCGACGCCCGCCTGGAAGATATTGCCACCGGTACGATTGTGGTGGGGGAGAAAGTCGTTGGTGATGATCCCTTTGTGCTTGTTGACAGTCTGACCGCAAAAATCGCCGCCGCTCTGGATCTGGGCCAGATGGAGAATGTCGCCAAGTACGCGTCATCGCCCGAGGCTTTCCGATTCTACCACGAAGGAACGGAACTATTCTGGCAGTCGCAGATGGATGAGGCCTTTGCGAAGTTTGAGCAGGCGATCGCAGTTGATTCGACGTTTGCCCTGCCGTACATGCGCATGGGTATGGTGAAAACATTCCAGGGGCGGGCGGGTGAAGCGGGGCAGTATTACGCACTGGCGAAGCAGTATGAGGACGGACTCCCGATCCGGGATCGGCGTCTCCTGGATGCCTACTATGACACGTGGGCGCTGCAGAATTATGATGACGCCTTCACCAAGCTCAAATCACTCCTGAGTGATTATCCCGATGACGCTGAGATTCGCACGTTTTATGCCCTTTATGTAGATGTGTTCCAGAGGGATACGGCTGCGATGTTCGCCCAGTTTGACACGGTTCTCATGAAGTATCCCACCTTTGCATTTGGGATTGAAAACCTGGCGGATATGCTGTACAAGTATGATCGGGTCGAAGAGGCCATCGAGAAATCGAAGCTGCTGATAAATCTGCTGCCGAATCTCGCCGAGCCGAGGCGCCAGCTCGCCGGTATCTACCTGGCGGAAGGCCGCAACCAGGAAGCCGGAGATTTGTATCGCGCGCTGCATGAGCAATACCCGGACGATCAGAGTGTTGTACGCAATCTCGTAGCGGTGGCTGTACTGGACAGGGATTTCAACCTGGCCCGGACGTATGCCGAGGCATTGAGACGGCTCGGGCCGGACGATCCGTATGTCTTGATTGGGTATCATCGTTATCTGGCCAACTTCGCGCGCTGGCAGGGCAGGTTCAACGAGGTTCTGAAACAGCTCCGCCTGGTTCCGGCACTGGCAGAGCAGGCCAACGATGTCCAGCAGCTGCAGATCGCCCGGCGTCAGATTGGTTCCGCATTCCTCCAGTTTGGCATGAAGGATTCGGCGGTCGTATGGTTCAAAAAGGCGGAAGAGGTGGCTACCGGTTTTGAAAAACTGAGCTATCCGATCATCTGGGTGTTAGTCGATACGTCGTACGCCGATGCAAACCGTCCGGCCTTCAAGGCGGCCATGGATGACTTCAAGTCTCGAGTTCCTGAAGAGTTCTGGGAGATGGTCAACTATCTTGAGGCCGTGTTCGAAAGCAGTGCCATTTGTGATACGGCGGCTATGATCGAGGCATACAAAAAGCTGAACGAGAGCCAGGCGCAGGAGACAGACAATATCTTTGAGCAGGGAAGACTCCAGGTGCTGTTCGGTCAATACGAAGAGGGGCGCGATCTCTTGAGCCGGTATTTGAGTGGCAAGTACGAAACAACCTCGGGGCGCACCTATACGGAAAGCCTGTACCTGGTCGGTGTGGCCGAGGACGAACTGGGCAACAAGGAACAAGCCATCAAGCGTTTTCAGGAGTTGTTGGGTCTCTGGGGAACGCCGGATTTCGAAATCGAGGAGTACACAGACGCCAAAGCGCGTCTGGCAAGACTCCAGGGTTGATTCGTATCTACTTGTTTATCAATACGTTAGATTGCTGAGAGGCCGGCCTGTCCGGCCTTTCTTTATGCCCTTTGGCTTTGACATTTCTGGATAATCAAGTATATTTTCTGAAAGCCAGGTCTTATCCCAACGTCTTGCCAAAAGGCTAAACAAATGAAATCGCAGAAACTTTTCGTCGTGCCCTTTTTCTTCTTGGCGCTGACACTTCTCCTTGCCGGGGCAATCAATGCCGAGCCGACCGATGAGCGGCAGGTTATCTTTACGGGCTGTCCACCGTACGTGGAGGGCAATCATTGTGACTCCATTTATTACCAGGTGGTTGCTGTTGACATCAAAACCCGCAAGTCCTGTCCGGCGATCCGGTATCACCTGGTTGAGGGACCGGGGTATATCAACGAGAAATCCGGTCTCTGGGTGTACCACCCCGACCTTCCCGCTGATGAAACCATCGCGGGTTACATGATCGAAATCGCGGCATCGCTCAACGGCGATACCACGCAAGGCGAGGACAACTGCCGATTCGACTGCCGCGTGATGGGTGACCGTCCGCATTTTCAGCCGGCACCGGGAATTCACATAAACGCGACTCCGGGCGTATTGGCCCGGGCATCGATGTCGGTTGAAGACAACGATGAGTGCGATACATGGGAGTGGACCGCGGTCAGAATCAACCCGCAACCGGCGGGGATGATTAATCTGAATCCCGAATCCGGGACGCTGGCGTTTATTCCCAGTCCGGCGGATTCAGGGATATCGTTCCGGGTGGAGGTGGAGGCTACCGACGGTGAGGTATTTGCGGCCGACTTGATATATTTCGATGTGTTCGAACCCGAGCCGATCACGTTGCGGCTGGAATCCAAGGTGTTCGGGCAGCCGGGGGATACGGTTGAAGTTGATCTGGTCATAGAAGACTGCCCGGTTAATCTGTCCCGCGTCAATTTTCGTTTGATCGCCGATGATCGCTATTTGCGGTTTGTCGGCGGAATGCCCGGAGATGGGTTTGGATCGGACGGTTGTGATCAAACATCGTTTTCGGCCCGATCCGGGAGATCCTGTGCCCCGGATATGTCGAACGAGATCGTGTATCTGTCGGCGGCCGCGGGTTCCGGCGACGGCGCCGGGTGTTTGTGGCCGCAGAATGTGCCCTCGGTGCTGGCGACCCTGCGGTACGTGATTGTGGAGTATCCCCAGGATGGCGGACGGTTTGTGCCGATCAACTTCATGTGGTGTGACTGCCGGGACAATGTGCTGCTTAATAGTGACAGGACGACGGCTTACTATCCACGGCATGCGTACACGCACACCGGACGGCTGTTGCCGGCGGCCCCGCCGCCGTCGATCTCGGCCACTACCGATGACTGTTATCTTGATTCTGGCGCAGCTCCGGAGCGCATCCGCTGTGTGGACTTGCACGCGGGCGGAGTGAGTATGGGGGAGCCGGATACAACGCGCCCGACAGTCGTGCGGATTGAGGCGAATTACGGGCCGGAGTACCACGGACTGGTTCAGGGCCAGCCAGTAACTATCGATGTCCGTTACGAAGACGATGACCAGTTGATAGGTGGTTTCGATCTACTGATCGAGTATAACTTCGTGGCGTTGGCCGTAGCCGAAGTGACTGAGGGTGACTTCCTCACTGATTGCGGCTGGGAGTATTTTTCGTATCGAGCCTACCGCGATACGACCTGCGGTTCCCAGTGCACGAAAGGCTTGCTGCGCATCGTTGGTCTGGCCGATATGAACAATGGCGATGTTCATCCGTCGTGCTATCAGCCGGAGAGTGATACCTCGACGTTGGCCCATATCACGTTTCTGTTGACAGATGACAGGACGTTTGAGGGTCAATGGCTTCCAATCGATTTCGTGTGGCACGATTGCGGTGACAATGCGATTGCATCGCCCGATGGGGACCAGGTGTATGTGTCCAACGGCGTGTTTAATACGTGGGATACGATCATCGCCCTGGATGACACTCTCCCGGCCTATGGCGGCGCCCCGGATTTCTGTCTGGAGGGACCGTCGATACCCGGACTACTGTCTCGTGCTGTCACCTTCCGGAACGGCGGTATTTTGGTTGGGGAGAACATTGACTCAACAGCCTGGGCAGGTGATATCAATCTCAATGGACTCGCGTACGAATTCGCCGATCTGATCCTGTTCTCCCGCTACTTTGAATTCGGTCCAAGTGTGTTTCCACAAGAAGAACGTTCGATTGCTAACTCCGATGTGAACCGCGATGGCATTCCGTTGATGGTTGCAGACTTTGTGTATATGCGACGGATCATTTCCGGCGACGCCGTCCCTTATGATCCGCCTCCGCCGGCCGAACAGCCGACAAGTATATTCCTCAGCGATCAAACTGTTTGGGTTGCGGGCGTGAATCCTCTGGGAGGGATCTACATGGAGTTCGAAGGTGAAGTCTCGGTGACGCAATGGCCTATGTCGACAGACGGATCGGTAGGCTATCTGGACGGCAATACGCGAGTATTTCTGACCACTTCTGATGGCGGATCGGTGATTGTCAGCGGGAATCTGCTGCAACTGGACAGCGAGACGACACTGCTTCATGCGGACGCTGCGACACCCACGGGACAGGTTGTGGTGGTAGAATTGGATTCGCCGACTGACGTAGAAGGGCCGGACAACCTGCCGGATGATTTCGGGTTGCGGCAGAACTATCCCAACCCGTTTAACCCGTCGACTACGGTCGAATTCGATCTTCCAGTGGCGGCCGACGTGCGGATAGATATCTTCAATGTCGCCGGTCAACGGGTGGTGACTCTGCTCGATGAGAGCCGGGAGGCGGGGCGGCATCGGGTTGACTGGGATGGCCGCGACGAGACCGGTAACCGGGTGTCATCGGGGATGTACCTGTACCGGATGACGGCCGGGGAATTCGTATCGACAAAAAAGATGATGTTGTTGAAGTAATCTTCGACAGACATTTGTCGTAAGGTAGAATCCGGTCTATTGCCGGGTTGAATCCGAATTTTGTGTGGCCCTCTCAAACTTGTTTGAGAGGGTTTTCCTTTCCACGTACTTCGCCCGGGTGCCACAGATTTCGCAGGGCAGGTCTCTGTTTCGGCCGGTGGGGATCACGTACGAACAACGATCAAGATCCCAATGATGGTTGTCAGATGATGCCCGGGAGACCTGCCTTGGTATAGGCGAATTGATCAGGCGATGGTTTGTGTAATCCCGCCATCAAGCTGGCGGGTCATAGACGCGAGGGCGGGTCATAGTTGCGAAGGTGGGTCATAATCACGCTGCGGGTCACAAAGTTCGCGGCCTGTGCCACGGAGATGGAATCACAACCCCGCAGGGCAGGTCTCT
>JAHIVM010000041.1 GCA_018816665.1 Candidatus Zixiibacteriota bacterium | reverse complement strand
GGGCAGGGCCGGAAAGGTTATGAATAGGTGATCAATCATAGCTGTCAGATCGCTGACATCCACCGTGCCGTCGGGAGTGCCTCCGGAAATGGACGGGGCGATATCGGTTTCCTCAAGACAGCACAACTCGTCAAAGCCGATAAACAGGTGATTGATGAGATTGGTCAGATCGGCCACATCAACGCCCTGGCTGGCCGGATCACAGGATCCGACGAGCTGAATGTTACCTGCCGTACCCACACAGCAGCCCGAACTGACGCTCATTGTGACCGGGATGGCGGCCGATCCTCCGGTTGGATCGTTGGAGGTGATGGTTATCTCGCCGGTGTAGTCTCCAACTTCCATATCGGTAGCATCAAACAACACGTCCACAGTCGTCTGGCTGTACGGATCAACCGTTCCCGTCACCGGATCAACCGACAACCAACTGTCCGTGCCGATGGCTATGGCCAGGTCGGAGTGCATGTAAGCGGCATTGCTGACAATCTGAAGAGCGTCGTTCACAGCCGAATTCTGAATACCTATCGTCGCCCCCGTAAAACCGTCGGCATCGGCACCGGCGTACATGCTACCGTACTGGAGCAGGATGTCACCGTTGGCCGAAAGGATAGCCTGGAACGACAAGTCTCCGGTGCCGTCGGGATACGAGTAATTCGGAACGGAAACATAACTGACGACCAGTCGCTGAAGCGCGGCATCGTAGTAGTAGTAGATGTTGCCGCCCGCGGACGGATCAAGATCGTCCCACCAGAGCGCAATCATCGCGTTAGCCGAGGCATTAGGGAGGCTTGTGTTGCCGGCCGTGCCGAAGGAGCCGTCGAAAGTAATCATGCCGTTGGCTGCGATGTAAAACGATGTATAGCTGTTGTCATAGAACGGGAACGAGAATCCGATAGAGTAGGGCCCCCCGATGCCGTCATCGGTCAGCGAGACCGAAGTGCCCAGGGTCGCAATGTCCACCCAGCCATATGTCGGACCGCCCGGTTCATCGGAATCGGTCCATTGGTGGCCGAAGGTATCGGGGCCGCCTGACGACGTGACAACCGCGGGATAAAATGCCTCGGTGTAGTCGGCACCCTTTTCGTTGATGACGGTGCGGTAACCCAGCGGTTCTGCCGCAGCGTAATCCGCGGTCACAGGGACTGAGCTCTTGGCGTCCATTTGTGCAGCCACCTGATATATCAACCGCCCGGGGCCGTTGTTCTCAATTACCAGCGGATACGTCTCCAGGCCATCGGGGGCAACCGACTGTGTGATGCCGGAACCGTCAACCAGCAGGTCCGGGGCGAAGATATGCAGGTAAACGGGGATACTGCCGGTCGGCTGAGAAGCATCGTTGCAGGAAAAGTTCAGGGCACCGGCAAAATCACCCGCCGTCAGGCCGGTGGTGGTGATAGTGAGCGCGTAGTCCATTGAGTCACCGGGAGCAACGGTTTGCTTGGCGGTTGCAAACGACAGCCACGGTTCGGTTGACGAAAACCAGACACCAAGGTTGGCATCGCCCGTGTTTTTGACTTTGATGTACTGCGTATTGTCATCACCCGGCTGCAGACTGTCAGTCACCTCAGCAGGAGCGATCAATATCGAGGCGGAACCTCCGGACACATAGCCCCGAATATCGATATCGTCAACATTCCAGCCGGCGTACTGACCCGAACCATCGGTGATACCAATGCCAAACCGCAACTGGAAGCTGGGGTTACCGTCAGCATACACCGAGAGATCGTATTCCTCGAGATTCCACGCAGATTCCGTGATTGTGGTATTATCGTTTTCGAAGATGGTCTCCCAGGAGTCACCGTCCCATACCTCGAAGTATGCGTGATCATACTGATTACGCTCGACACCAAGCCAGTGATAATAGGACATCAGCACGCCGGTGGCATTGCTGCAGTCAATTGACGGAGAGGTAGCCCAGTAGGTCTGGGTTAGATTGTTGGCATACGTTCCGGCGCTGCTCAGATCATTGCCGAGAACACCGTTGTCCGAGCTGGCGGAATGATCCGACGACGGATCTCCTCCGAGGCCGCCGGCCGATCCGATTTCCCATTCGCCGGAACCGCCCATGCCGGTCCAGCCCTGGTTGGATGAGAAGTCATCGACATATATGGCCACCCGGTCACCCACAAAGAATCCAAAACTTAGGGTGCTGTCGTAGGTGTCGTTGTCGGTCACCTGCAGATCTATGCTGATTGTCTCGTACAGAGGACAACCGGGATCAATGGTGAACTCGTAGGCGGTGAGCGACGTACCCGTGCCGCCCAGGGCTCCCATCGTGGGATACGCCGAGGTCGCCTGGGTTATTGAGATGCGGGAGTCGGTGGTCGACAGAACGCCGTTGACTCCAACCGCATTGCCGCCGCCGATGTTGGTCAGGGTGATGTTCAGAAGCACATCGTCGCCCGGGTTGGACGTACTCGCCTGAGTTTCTACGATCGATAAAACCGGATCATCGGGGAGCGGCACCAGCTGAACATCGACCCGGGTGCTTGATGTCTCCGTGGCCGATATTCCCGTGACCGTGTCGGTATAGTATCCGGGGCAACTGAATTCCAGATCATACGTGCCGGTCTCGATCATGCGGTGGTAGTCACCAACATCCGGGTCAGTGTATATCTGTGAATTGTCAATGTCGTGATTCAGAACGGTGACCGTGGCCGCGACCGGGGCGGAAGTGACGGCATCGGTGACGATACCGCGAATGCCATAGCGGGCGGCGCCCAGGTACTGCAGGAAAGAGCGTTTATTATAGTCCCAGTGGGCGGGAAGGCTGGAGGCGCTCAGGAATTTGGTGTACGAAAGCTCAAGCGTCATCTCCCGACAGCCCTTGTACCAGTTCATATAGTCCTGGCGGCTGCCATCGGTCTGATACCAATCATAGCCGTTAGTGATGCCGTTGTTTTCCTGGGTTAGATAACCCGACGGCGAGTAGTATTGGGCACTGTCGGCATAGTCACGGCAGACATTCTGCCACCACTGATCATCGGGGTGCCGTCGCACCCAGGTATCCCAGGGGTAGTTGGCCACTTCGGCGCCGCCGTGCATGTTCGCGGATATTACCCAACTGAGGGAATCTGCAGCAGCCATGAAAGCTATTGTTTCCGCCTGCCAGGCCTGACCGTCGGGGTGATCGGTCGACGGCGGGTCGGGGTAGTTGCGGTTGAGGTCGACACCGTTGGCGTTGCCCCGTGTCGGACTGCTGATTATGTTGCCCGTGCCGTAGGTCCCATCGGGATTGGCGAGGGGGTTGATCCAGAACTCCATTTCATCGACCATAGCGGTGATGGCCGGGTCAACTCCGTAACCCACTAGCAGAGAATCGATCAGGCGAAGCATGAGGACATAGCCTGTGGTCTCATCGCCGTGCATCGAACTGGTGTACATGACCTCGGGTTCGTCTTCTTCCGTGCCGACATTGTCGGATATTTTGGCGAACAGCAATTGCTTGCCGTTGGTCGACGTACCTATGCTGACTATCTCGCAGATGTCAGGATAGGTGACGGCGAAAGAATCCATGAGTGCCACGTAGTGCGAATAGGTCGGATACGCGTCCCAGTCGGTCATGGCCTCTTTGGAGTCCGCCATCTGCTCCGTGTTGAGGGTGCCCGGGTGGGGGAGGATGTCATAGGTATAGCCCATCTTGTCGAAAGCTGCCAGCTGATCGTCGTTGGCGTAGGCAAACACCTGCTTGTCCATGACATTGTCGATTGAGATTACTCTGGTCAACTTTTCCAGTTCGGCTCGAGAGTCGACAGTAAAGGAGAAGTAGGTTTCGCCGGCGCTGGCGACCGTTGCCAGTGCGGTGATGCAAAGAAGCAGCGCGAGGATGGCTATCCTGTTCATTGAATACACCTTGACCCTAAGAGGTTTGTTTCAGCATTGTTTACCCAGCGGTACCCGAGAGCAGTTCCAGAGGAGTAGTTCACTCAGTGTTATTGCAATATAACGCCTTTTAGGCTCCTGTCAATTAATAGTCGTCCATTCCACGCAACCCCCTGAGGAAAATAATGGACTTTAGTAAGCGATTGTCGGATAATTGGTTGAAGTCTGGCATGAAAGTGCATAATAGCCTTGTTTGCGGACCCGACGGCCCATAGCTTGCGATAGGTACAAGTCAGCTCACACCGGCACATCTGGGAGAACAGTGCGAACCCAAAAGCCCATCAAAACAGCCGTACTCCTGTGCATCTACCTGAGTATAAATGGCCTGTTTGTGGCCAAGTATTCCGGTGTCTCAACGGCTGTACCCTGGCTGACGGTTTTGGGGTATCTGCTGCTGGCGGGGCTCGCGCTGGGGATTCCGTTGCGCTATTCCTCATGGAGTTGGCTGCGTCGATCTCCCAGACTTCTGACCTCCACCCTGCTGGCGGTGAGTGCCCTCGGACTCTTCCTGCTCATGCGTCAATACGATCCATCCCAGATAGCCAGCGGCCGATACCCTGCCATTGTCGACTGGCTGTCTCGACTGTTTGCAGGGCAGTTTCCGTACACGGTCAGCACTGAACCATCGGGTTTTCCGTTCCTGTTTGTTCTTGCGTCGCCCTTCTACTGGCTTGGCGATGTCGGGTTGCTGCAGATTGGCGCCTTCGTTGCATTCGGCATAGTGATAGTGCGGGCGGCGGGCGACAACCACGGCCATGCCGGTCTGATGCTGTTGGCGTTGCTGGCATCGCCCGCCTTTCTGTATGAGGTCGTGGTGCGAAGCGAACTCTTCAGCAACATGGTGGCGCTGCTGTTGTATGTGCACTTCTGTCGAGTTGATCGGATCCAAAAGGGATTCCAGGCCGCGGTATTCTGGGGGCTTGCGGCGGGATTGCTGCTTTCTACCAGAGGTACAGCCCTGCCCGTGCTTGTCCTATTCGGGGGATACCTGCTGCATCGAGCGGGTCCGGCGCGCACTGTGGCGTGGGGAACAGGCCTGGTCGCCGGCTTCTGGCTGACCCTGCTGCCGTTTCTGATCTGGGATGCCGATGCGTTTTTCTCCGGCGGGCCGTTTGCAATTCAGACATCGTACCTGCCGGGCTGGACCATTGTTCTGGCGATGCTGGCGACAGTCGGACTGGCCTGGAGAGTGCAACGGCGCTCCCAGGCATATTATCTGGCCGGCGTAGTATTGTTTGCCACCGTGGCGATAGCCTT
>JAHIVM010000040.1 GCA_018816665.1 Candidatus Zixiibacteriota bacterium | reverse complement strand
TATTATTACCGCGGCGACATCGAGTTCCGAACCGCTTCGGCAGGCCATGCAACTGACACGCAAACGCGGGCGGGTTGTCGTGGTGGGTGCGGTCGGCATGAGCGTGGACCGCTCACCGTTTTACGAGAAGGAAATCGATCTCAAAATATCCTGTTCGTACGGTCCGGGTCGATACGATCCGGGCTACGAGGCCGAGGGCCGCGATTATCCGTATGCCTTTGTGCGCTGGACCGAAAACCGCAATATGCAGGCGTATCTGCAGCTTATCGCCGACGGCAGGCTGGATCTTGATTGGTTGACACGAGATGAATGTGTGATCGACGCCGCACCCGAGGCTTACGCCCGTTTGCGGCAACCGGAGAACCGGCCTATGGCGATAGTGTTACGCTATGCCGCGGACACACCGGCGGCCGCCCTGGATACCAGCCTGACAGTACGACACTCAGTCACGGTTTCCGACGGCCGCATTCGCGTGGGACTGATCGGCGCCGGTGCGTTTGCGACCGACATGCATCTGCCTAACATCGCTAAACTCTCGTCTCGCTATGTGTTGAGCGCGGTGGCCAGCCACGACGGTGTCCGGGCCAAAAGCGCTGCGGTCAAGTTTGGCGCCTCCCGGGTGACCACCGAGCCATCGGGCGTGATCTCCGCCGATGATATCGACATGGTGCTGATAACCACCCGGCATGATTCCCACGCCGAGCTGGCCGTGAGGGCTCTTGAGGCAGGGAAGAGCGTCTTCTTGGAGAAGCCTCTGGCCCTCAATCGGAAAGACATGCGACGGGTAATCGAAGCGGCTCAGACAAGTGGCCGGCCATTCACCGTGGGGTTCAATCGCCGTTTTTCCCCGCTGGTGGATCGCATACGGGAGTTGACCGACAAACGTACAGCCCCCATGATTATCGATTACCAGATGAACGCCGGCCTCCTGCCGTCGGATCACTGGACCCAGACATCGGTCGGGGGCGGCCGCAATATCGGTGAGGCCTGTCACATCTATGATCTGTTCACCTGTCTGACGGGCGCGAAAGTCCGGCGGGTGCAGGCTGATACGATTGGTGCGACCGGAACCAGCCAACGGCAGAACGGCAATTTTGTGGCCGTCATATCGTTCGATGACGGCAGTGTGTGTACGTTGACTTACACCGGTATGGGATCAAAGCGACACCCCAAAGAGCAAATGCGGGTGTACTGCGATGAGTCGGTCATTGTTCTGGATGACTATCGCCAAATGCGGGTGTACGGCCGCGAGATCAGAAGCCTTAAGTTGCGCCAGCAGGACAAGGGACACCTGGCGCACTTGCGGGCTTTCGCAGATCACAGCACGGCGGATAGCCCATATGTTATCCCGTTGTGGCAATTGGTGCAGGCGACAGAAATCAGTTTTGAGGTGGAAGACCGGATGGCCGGCAGCATCACTGAGATGCCGCCGGCGCGAGGATGATCCTTATCCAACCGGCTCGTCTTCACGGCGAAGGATGATGCGCGCGGTGCGCGGATATCCCTGCTTGAGCTCGTCGCGGCACTTTGAGAGCAGCAACGCCTCGGCCCGTCCCATGCGACTGATCGTCACATCGTAAATCAGTATTCCCAGCAGGATAAACGCCAGGGCAATCAGGCCCGATATCGCAATAGCGGATTTTCGGAACGGTCCTGATTTGTCCATCGGTACCGACGGTTCATCCAGCAACCGGATCACCGGCGTGTCCTTCTGCTCATCAAGGTGCGAGGCCTCCAACTGCTGGCTCAGGAAAAGGTAGGCCTGAGTCTTCAGTTCGATTTCACGTCTGAAGCGGGCCAGGGTGGTAGTGATTTCCGGGTCGGAGGTTGCGGCCCAGTTGCGATTTACCTCCTGGAAGGCCTGAAGATCGTCCTCAAGTTCGGTAAGAGCCGCTCGGCATTGATCAACCTGCACGCTGAGATATGCGGCACTGCTCTGTGCCTGCGAACGTCGCTTGTTCAGATTGTAGTCTTCTAACTGACGAAGATACTCCGCCACAATGGCCTGGGACAGGGTTGGATACTCGGTCTCCACGGCGATTGTAATCACGCGCGTTTTGGGATCGGTAGTGATCGTGGAAATGTCGGCCAGCTTGCGGTGCAGCCGGTCCGGTATCGTACTCCCGAAGTATTCCGGCAGATTGATACGCTTCTCAGCGCCGTCGTCGACTATCCGGTATTCTGTCTCCAGAACCGCATTGCGGACCAGCCGCGATGCCAGAATCACTGGAAAGAGTTCGGATGAGTTGTCATCGGCTGATGTTGAGCCCAGGCCCGCAAGGTTTTTCAACTCCGCCAGTTGATCGGCTTTTCCGGCCGGTAGAATGGTCGCAGTGGAGCGATAGTGATTGGGCATGAGGTAGACTACGATGGCCGTCACAGCCATGACTGCTACGACTGCGCCTACAATCCAGCGGCGGGCCTTGAATACTCGTCGGAACAGATTGATGAGCTGCTCTCCGAAACCGGGAAGCTCCGTTTCGTAGGCTTCGGTGCGCTCAGCCTGTCCGGTCAGTTCTAATCGTCGAGACATACTATCTCCCATGTATCCTCTCACACACCGGGCAAATCGTGTGCCACATCCAATGTGCGTGCAGCAGTTTCATCGTATTGTCTATCGGTGACTTATGCGAAAACTATAGCCCTTGTACAAAATTGTACGCGGTCCGCCTTGTCAAACGGAAGTCTTTTCCCGCTTCGAGGCCCTTTTTTTCCGTCATGTGACGACGGTAAGGCCTCATAGGATATTGACTTGCCAGCGAAACTCGGGGAGATCATTGTGATCACACAGCACCCGAATCCGGGTGGCATCAATAACCCGGCCGTACTGCGGTGAGTAGGGCTGTGCGACCAATTCCGGATGCGCCGAGGGCCAGAGGAACTCCACTCGAAGGGAGAGCTTGTCCCGGTGCAGAATCGCTTCATTCCCCGCACAGGTTGTTTTTACTTCGGGATGCAGGGGAATATTCCACTCCAGATGTTGGTTCCGGCGGCTCAGAAACATGTCTGCTATTTCCAATGATTCCGCCTTTTTGTGCAGTTTGATGACGCGCTGGTGGGTGATCGGCTGCTCAAGCCGTTCGTACCCGTGATGGCAGGCCACCAGGATATCCCGATCGGCGTCTGTACGCCAGGCAAGTACTTCGGGATAATCCTGCCCGGGAAGCACAAACAGATTGCCGGGTGGGATGGAGTTGATCTCCTGGCCTTCGATTCGCACGGTGTTATGGGATGCTGTTGCTCTCAAGACATCGCGCAGCTCAGGGTTGCGACTGTAGTGCCCGGTTCCGGGATCGACAATAAAGTCAACGCCGTCGACCGCCAGCACAAAGCTGAGGGTATCATTGTGACCGTGTCCGCCCAGGCCGTTTTGCCCCACCGGTCCGCAATCGCTCACACAGTGCAGGCGGCCAGAGCGCAGAGTGTATATGCCGGCGTCGGGAAAGGCTTTGCTGCTCGCCCGGGAGGTGCCGTGGGCCGGGGGAAGAGCGGCATCGCGCCCAAGGGTAGCCGTAAAATACCGGGCTTCCACGGTCGACCCTCTAAAAGGCACAAACAACGGGTTCTCAGGATAGACATGTGATAAGATGTCCAGCAGGTAGCGGCAATCGCGACCGGGCGCCTGGGAATAGGTGGTGACAGTGTGAAGTCGACCGCTGTCATTATCTCCTATCTGTGGCAGCAGGCCGGACGGCGATATTGCAGCGACCAGAAATTCGCCCATCCGCTCCAGTCGGTCCCAGAAAGCGGGACTGAGCGCCACACCGTTCAGACGGCAAATGATGGCCGGGTACAGCAGCATTTCCAGGTCGAGACGGTGATATTGCAGAGACCCCTCAAAACAGACGCCGTCATTAAGCACCTGGGATTGAATCTCCCGTTCCAGCCCCTCAACAGCCGTGCGTTTCCAGCGCTCGGCACCTTTCAGTTCGGGGAACAGCACGCCCAGATAGGCAAGTCCGGCCAGAACAGCCAGATGGTGGTTGTTTGTGATGAGAGGCGTGCGATCCTGGTGCCGCTGAATGAAGTCCCCGTGTACCTGGATAGCGGCTACAAAACGGTCACTGAACGCCTCCGTCACACTCGGGGCCTCAAGCATCAGATACCAGCCGAAAATCCAGTTACAGAGGCGCATAGCCGCGTCCATGGGGCTTAGCCAGTTGGGGCCGCAATAGGGAGCGTTGTGATCAAGCCAGGAGTTCACCTGGTTTACAAATTCGCGCGCATACCTGTCATCGCCCGAATGGCGGAAAGCCGCGCCCAGAACTGGAAAGTGCAAACAGCGGGACAGCTCCCAGACTACTTTGATATCGCTTCGGCCGGGGCTGACCGGCTTGAACTTGCGGATGAATCCGTTATCCCACGTGTGTCCGCTCACGAAGTCCTGATGCCAGTTGATATCCGGTCCCAGATTCGTGGGTCCGGAGCCCAGTAGATCGAAAGTGTGGGCGGCGATTTGATCGGCAGCGGCGAGCAATTCGGCGGTATCGCCGCTGACCCTGGGCGTTTGACCACGGTTACAAAAGAAGTGCGGGGCAGAGCGGCTTCTCCAGTGTGCCAGTCTCGATTCGGCGGCCAACTGCCCCGTCATGCGCGGTTGCCCGGGGACCCGGTCGGCACCGGTTCTTTCCAGCCAGCGCAGCATGATCCGCTCACGCAGAAGAAAAGCCGCGAAGCGCGGATGATGGTACACAAAGCGAATTTTGAGACTTAGGCTCATCGTTCTCCGGGTATATTAGCGCATCCAGGTGCGTGCCGATTCATGACGGGAATATAGGCAGGCAGATCACACTATATCAATTTTTAATCACACACACGGGCTGGGAGGCCCAATATCGTCGCCGGCCCCAAAAAAAAGAGGGGTCCAAAAAGCCCACAGGAAAGGCACTTTTTGATGTCTGTCGGTTTTTCTGCGTCACACAGCTAAACTGTTGTGGTTCCTTGCCGATGCACTGGTTTGAGAGAACAAACCAATTACCAGGCATGGAAGCTATGGCATACGACAGGACTCACGAAGGGCAGTCACTGGTTCGCTCCATCATTTCTGGATCGCCCACCTCACACAAGCGGATCGCCTTCTGCGGCACCCGCGGTGTCCCGGCCAACTACGGCGGGTTTGAAACGGCCGTGGACGAGATATCCCGTCGGTTTGTCGACGGTTCCTATGCGTGCGATGTTTTTTGTCGCACCACCGGCACCACCGGAGGACCATCGACTCACGCCGGTCGTAACCTGGTGTACGTAAAAGGCAGCCGCAACCGCAAGCTGGACACTTTTGTGTCGGCCGTGCGCACCGGCTGGTATCTGCTCAAGAACCGTTCGCGGTACTCGCACGTATTCTGGTTCAATAATGCCAATCTGCCGGGCATCCTGATGACCCGGCTGGCCGGGATTCCAACCACGGTGAATACCGATGGTCTTGAGTGGCGGCGAGCGAAGTGGGCCTGGCCGTTTAAATTGTACTACTTCCTGTCCACGGCATTAATCAGTGTTGTGTGTCCGTCGCTTGTTTCGGACTCATACGCAATCCAGGCCTATTATCGCCGTACTTTCCGCTCCCGGACGAACTTCATTCCGTACGGAGCCCCGGATATTCCGAAGGTGAGCCGCAGGCGTCAGGATGACATCCTGCGCAACTTGAATCTCGAAGCCGGCAAGTACTTCCTGCAAATCACCCGCATTGAGCCCGATAACCTGCCCCTGAATGTGGTCGAAGCCTTCCATAACACGGATCTGGGCCGCCGCGACATGAAAATGGTGGTGGTCGGATACAAGGATTCGACGGCGTATGCCCAGCGTTTGATCGCATATGACGGTCGTCACGGTATTCAAGTCCGGAACGCTACCTATGACCAGGATGTCCTGTTTACGCTCAGGAGCAACTGCCACTGTTACGTCCACGGCAATTCTGTCGGGGGCACTAACCCGGCCTTGCTCGAGGCCATGGCGACCTGTCCTCGAATCATGGCAATCGACTGCGAATTCAGCCATGAGGTGCTGGGAGCCACCGGGCGCTATTTTGACCGTCATGATATCGAGCCCACCTTCCGGACTATCCTTGAGATGGAGGATCAATCCGTGGCCATGCGGGAGCGGGTAGACGGTTTTTATCAGTGGGACGCAGTCGCCGAAAGCTATGCCCGACTGGCCGAAGGCTGGTCCGCTGACTATCCTGAGCAATTGGAAAAAACCCCCCGTTCTACCGGTATGACGGTGCAAACAATGGTCGTGGAATCGGAGACGGAACCGGAAAAACAAGTTGTGTCAGGCTGATCGACCCGACTTATTCACTGACACACGGCTGATCCGGGCGCAGGAAGCGCAGCCGGTTCCGGGCTAACAGGGAGGTTACCGTCCTCGTGAGATATTCTTCACTACGATATCTTCTATCCACAATACTGATCTTGCTGGTCATGTCGCCCCTGTCGGCGGCGACGGTTGATATGGGAACGGCTGCCCCGGTCGGCGATAAGCTCTTCTCCCTGGACTACGACTGGTATTTCCGTCGCGCAGTTATGTCGTCGGATGTTTCCGATTACCTGATGGTGGGGCCGCTCACGCCGACCCGTCTGGATTTCGATAATCACCAGAGTCCATCGCTGAATCTGGTCGCTTCACCGGCCGCAGATCGTCTGCGTTTGCTGGCAATAGCCGATGAATCTTACCTGTCGTCGCGCTACAGCAGTGGTGTTGACATCTTTTCTCTGGCCGGTGGATTTCGGTATCAGCCCTCGCGCGTGTTCGGCGTGCTGGCTTTGTTTAAGCTGGATCGGGCCAAAGCGCTTGACCCTGACTACACGGGAAAAAAGTGGCGGGGCCTGGCGGGCGATCTTGAAACCGGCGCCCTGTATGTTGCCGGCGGGGGAGCCTCGGCGGTTCTGGGCCGACAACGTGTATTCTGGGGACCGCGACCGCAAAACCTGATATTGTCGGCCACGGCCGAGCCCCTGGACCTTTTTTCCGTCGCCTATCACCGCGGTATTCTCTCTTTTACGTTTTTGACCGCTCGCCTGGATCAGAGCCGCCCGGACTCAGTCGACTATGACCGTTTCCCCGAAACGCAGTTCAATGACAATCGCTACCTCGTGGGGCATCGCCTCGATGTCAAGCTACACCGGCGTCTGAGAGTGGGCGTTTCTGAGACGTCGCTGTATGGGGGAGAGGGGCGATCCCTCGAATTGTATTATCTCAACCCGTTCCAGGTGTTTCACACCGTTCAGTTGAATGAGCAACTCGATGACAACACTATCATCGGCGGCGACTTCGTATTCCTGCCCGGCAAAGGATTTTGTGTGTATGGACAGGGGATTGTTGATGATTACCAGGTTGATGATCGGTCTGCCGGCGACAAAGAACCCAATGAAATCGCCCTCATGGCCGGTGTGTTTCGGGCCGGAAAGAGTGGGACAATAATCCCGGATGTGAGGCTGGAATACACACGGATTGCCAACCGCACGTATCACCAGGTGCTTCCACGAAATCGCTATCTGTATCGCAACAAACTGCTGACCTCGCCCCTGGGACCGGACGCCGACTCGCTGTCCCTTGATTTTCGCTGGTGGGCAGGACCGCGTCAATCGGCGGAACTCGCGCTGGCGTACAGTCGTCACGGCGAGGGATCGATTTACGGCCCCTGGGACGCGCCGTGGCTGGAGACAGAGGGGTCATACGATGAGCCGTTTCCCAGCGGCACGATCCAGAAATCGTTGTCAATTGCTGTCCGCGTGCAGGGACACGTTCCCGTGGATTTGCAGCCATGGGGAAGCCTGTTTGTGAGTCTTGAGGCCGGTTACAGCGACTTCACCAACCGATTCAATATCGAGGCTCTGGACCGGGGCGAGGGCTGGCTGAAATTCGGCCTGTCCTGGCTTGGCGCCCACGATCTTTTTGTCGGCGACTGAGAACCCGACATCCGAATACTCCCGGGCGACCTCCCATTTATATCTGCCGACACGGCATTGTTCAAAGTTGCGCCTGTTAGTGGCGTGCTCTATGTTCTTATCCGTTCATGGAAGAACTGGATTGAGTTCGGACAGGAGAAGGAACATGGGGAAGATCGAGTCATTTCAGCAGTTTCTCGCCACCCAGAGCGTCGAGGTGGAGCTGCTCGGATTCGTGTTGAATTTGCTGCTGACAAGTCTATTCGCGCTGCTGCTGGCTTTCCTGTACGTGCGCTACGGGACCTCGCTTTCCAACCGTCGCATGTTTGCCAGGAATTTCGTGCTGCTGGCCATGACGACCATGATCATTATCACGATTGTCAAATCCTCGCTGGCCCTGTCGCTGGGTCTGGTCGGCGCGTTGTCGATTGTTCGTTTTCGGGCGGCAATCAAAGAACCGGAGGAGCTGGCGTACCTGTTTTTGTGCATAGCCATCGGCCTGGGCTTTGGCGCTGATCAGGCAAAAATCACGATCATCGGCGCGTTGCTGATAGCCGTAGTGATATTCCTGAGGCGGCGAGTGTACGCGGCCTCGGACAATCAGAATCTGCATCTTACGGTGGTGAGTGAAGGGCCGGGCCGACTGGAGCTTACCCGTATTGTGGACACGCTGAAGTCTTACTGTGCCGCGGTTGACCTTAAGCGATCCGATGAAACCGCGACCGTCACTGAGGCCTCGTTTCTGGTGGAGGCAGACAGTCTTGAGCAGTTGAAAAAGGCTAAAGACGAACTTCGGCAACAGCACGAATCCGTTCACATTACGTTTATGGATAACAAGGGGCTCGCATAGATGAAGATCAAGGACAGCCGGAAACGGTCGTTCTTCTTCGCCTCCCTTCGAAGACTGTTCGATCGCCTCACCCGACCGCTTCGCTTCCTCGCCGTGGCCGCACTCAGCCTTATCGTGCTGCTGGTCGTTGTGCTTTCCAGCGTTTATTACGGTATCGATATGCACAAAAACGGCGATGCCGGTAGCCTTCGCGATGTGTTCTCGCATCTGGCGCGCACCCGCTTGAGTGTTGTCGGTAACTACTTGCAGGGCCTTTCGGCCCATCCTGAGCATCTGCGTATGGATATTAAGTTCAAAAACTTCCAGAAGCTGGTGTACGATCGGGAAGTGGCCATGGAAAACCAGGTCATGATATCGGAGGCCGGCGATTTTGTGCCGGCTGAGATTTCGCTGGGTGATAAAACCGCCCGGGCCGGCATTCGATTGAAAGGCGACTGGACCTGGGACAACCTGCAGGGACGCAAGTGGTCCTATCGAGTGAAGCTCAAAGGAGACAATACGCTCATGGGGATGAAGCAGTTCTCGCTGCATCATCCGCGAGTGCGCAATTATGTCTATGAATGGCTGTTTCACAAAGCGCTGGAGAGGGAAGACGTTATTCCGCTGCGTTATCGGTTTGTCCGGTTGTCGATCAACGGCGATGACCTGGGGATATACGCTCTTGAGGAGCATTTTGAGAAACGATTGATTGAGCACAGTCGACGGCGCGAGGGGCCGATTATCAAGTTCAACGAGAACCTCATGTGGGCCGATGTGCGACAGAACTGGCCCAGGATACTCGAGGAGACCGGCTTTCAGTCCATTTACGCTGCCGACATAGATGTTTTTAAGAGCAATTCGATCCTCGCCGATTCCAACCTGTCGCGCCAGTTCCGCATGGGGCATGATCTGCTGGATGACTTCCGAAACGGCAGACTGCCCGTATCGGATGTGTTTGATATCGACAAGATGGCCGTTCAATATGCTCTCGGAGACCTGTTGGGCGCCACCCACGGCCTGGCTTGGCACAATGTGAGATTCTACTACAATCCGGTAACGAGTCGTCTTGAGCCTATCGGCTTCGACGGCAACGCCGGAACGCCCATCACAACCATAACCGGGGCCATCACCTCAAGGACAGATCCGTTTCGCCGTCGGCTCCTCGCCGATCTTGATTTCATGCGGGCGTATGTCCGTCGCCTGGCAGAGTTTTCACGGCGCGAATACATTGATTCACTTCTGGAGGCTGTGAATACTGATCTACATGACCAGTTGGCCATCATATACAGTGAGTTTCCGTATTTCGATTATTCGCCCGAACTGCTGTATCAAAACCAGCGTATCATTCAAACATTCCTGAATCCGCCGGGCGGCATTCAGGCATACATCCGGGGGATTGGTGACGGCAAGGTCCAGCTTGACATGGCGAATATCCAGCCGCTTCCGATTGAGGTGCTGGCGCTGTCCTGCCCCGGTTTGGATTCGCCTCCGCCGAACACTCCGTATGTGCTGCCCCCCAGAGCGTCCGACCAACGTGCGGTATTCCAACCGGTGCGGTTTGCATTGCCGCGCGATGTCGTTCTGAGTGACTCGCTGCTGGGGTTGCTGACGGTTGCATACCGCCTGCCGGGCCTAAGCCGAATCGACTCCGGTACCGTTTTCCGCTGGCCGGTGAACAGCCCCGAGTTCCGCGAACACGATCTGATGCGGCGGCCACCCAACGCCCGGGACTTCCCGTTTGTGCGAGTTGATGAGACCGGCAAGGCCCTGTATCTCAAACCGGGCACATGGACGGTGCGTGATGCGGTTGTGTTTCCCTCGGGTTATCGCGTATATGGCTCCGGGGGGATCACCCTGGATCTCCGGGACAAAGGCATGATACTGTCGTACTCGCCGCTGGAGT
>JAHIVM010000522.1 GCA_018816665.1 Candidatus Zixiibacteriota bacterium | reverse complement strand
CAGCCGATCGTATCGGCCACAAACGTGCCCGCGATTTCCGGGGCAAAGGCACCGGCGAAGCTGTTCCACGTGACGGTCGTTTCTTCCCAGTCGGCCGTGACCCGGTGCAGGTTGACCGGCTGGCTGCTGGCCTCCTGCACAAAAACGTGGAAACTCGCCGACTGGAAGGTCGCCGGCGATACGCCCAGGGTCATGCTCAGGGGGGTGCCGGAGGACACGGATTCAGTACCCAGCGGATTGGGATCATTGCTGCAACCAACCATAAGCAGGGCGGTCAGTGCGATTGTAAGAAGAAGAACCGAAAGCTTTTTCATCAACAAGACTCCTTGAATAATAACCGATTTGAGGCAGACTTTCACTTCTGGACTCAGACAGAGCGAAAAACGTGCGTGATTTCTGACGGGCGGCCCGGCGAGGGCGCCCATTCGATATGAAACCGTCAATCTGTTGGAATTTGGCGCAGGACTGAGTCACCGGTGAGAGCGGTCTCGGCCTGACGGTGGCCGGCGAGGTCTTTTTGGACGGGATACCGGGGTGGGTGGGACCGGGTCGCTTCCACTTCCGGTATGCAGGTTTGCAGGGGAATGCACACAATCTTCAATTTCGGGCAGAAATAAGGCCCGCCGCGGGGCGGGCCGTGGTCATCACGTTACGCGGGAAGGGGTTGGCCGGGCCCAAGGGCACCCACCTGGATATCTGCCTGGTAGTAATTGGCGGTCACAACGGGGGAGCCGAAAAGTCGGCGCAGGAGCATCAGCTCACCGACATGAGTCAGGGCATCACAAATCGGCCCCTGGTAAATCCGAAGCATCGTTTCGTCATCGGGTGCCGATCCCTCTGCAATCGCCCGGTCCAGGGCGTTCAGATACTGATGGAAGGACTCGATCTCTTCAACCCAGGACATCTGTTCGTTGGGCTCGGGTTTTTTGCCCCGGTACTTCCGATCTGCCAGCGACAAAATGCCGTTGACATGATGCAGTATCTCCAGCGGCGTCCGGGCATCAAGACCGGCCTCGAAATCCTCGAAGCCAACCGGAGTCTCCTGGAGAGCGTGGCGGGTGCGATAGGCCAAGGTTGCTAAGGAATGGCGTAGTAGTGTCTGATAATCCATAACTGTCCGTCGTTTCGGTTAGAGTACCCTTTTTGTGTAAGTATCGGCACGATATCCCCTCGATATGAGTCTGCAGGAGACAACGAAATAGCAGTTGCCACGGGCGGTTTGGAACTGTTTACTGCCCGCATGAACAGATCATCCCTCTACCTGTTTCTGCCCGTCCTGTTCTGGGGGTTGTCCTATATTGCCATCAAAGTAGTCCTTCGCGAACTTACGCCGGTCGAGATGATCAGCGCGCGCTTTTTGCTGGCTGCGCCGGTGCTGTTGGTGATTATCCGGGCCAAGGGCTTGCCCATAGTGCCGACTTCCATGCGGCTGAAACTGATTCTGGCCTCCGGCGTGGTGTTCCTTCACTTCTGGGTCATGGCGGTCGGCATGCGGGAGACCTCGGCATCCAATGCCGCCTGGATTCTGACCACCGCTCCCATTTTCGTGGCCCTGTTATCGCGTGCGTATCTCAAGGAACGATTCCGACTCATGCAATGGGGCGGCTTGCTGATCGCCTGTGCCGGTGTGTTCGCCCTGGTGTACAACGGTAACCCGGTTAACCTGGGCTGGCTGCATTCCCGCGGCGATCTGATCATGCTGTGTTCCTGCGTTACGTGGGCCTTCTATACCGTCGGCACGCGAGAGATCACCGCCGAGGTTCATCCATTGGTAGCAACGTTCTGGATGACCGCCATTGCGGGGTTGATTTTTGTCCCCTGGACGCTGCTGACATCCGGCCCCGGCGTGTATTGGAAGGCAGCGCCGGTGACAATTGCGGCGCTGGTGTTTCTTGGTGTGTTCTGCCTGGCCATGGCCTTCTGGCTCTGGTCGGAGGGGCTCAAGCGCCAGCGGGCCGCCGAAGTCAGTCTGTACCTGTATTTTGAGCCACTGGTGACGGTGGTTGGCGCCTGGGTGTTGTT
>JAHIVM010000521.1 GCA_018816665.1 Candidatus Zixiibacteriota bacterium | reverse complement strand
TGGATAAAAAGAAAAAGCACACCATCGAAGCCGTGGTTGACCGTCTGGTCGTCAAAGCGAAGTCCAAGCGACGGCTGGCTGATTCGGTCGAGACAGCCCTGAAAATGTCAAATGGCACGGTCCTGATCAACATCAACAAGCAGGACCTGCTCTTCTCCGAGCAATTCGCGTGTCTTAGCTGCAATATCAGTTACGATGAACCCAGTCCCCGGCTGTTTTCGTTTAACTCGCCTTTCGGCGCCTGCCGGACCTGCGACGGACTCGGGCAGCGGATGGAAATCGCCCCGGAATTGATCGTGACGGACAAGTCTTTGTCTATCAACGAGGGAGCCATCCGTCCCTGGGGCGGAGCCGACATGGCCAACTGGTATCGCTATCAGATCCGCGGACTGGCCGATCATTTCGGTTTCAAACTCTCCACTCCCTTTGAGAAGCTGCCGCAGAAAGTGCAGCAGGCCATACTCTACGGTACGGGTGAGGAAGAGATCTCCATGGAGTACGAGCACGCCACGGGCAAAGGGCGCAGCTCCGGGGTGTACCAGGCGCCGTTCGAGGGTGTGATCCCCAATCTGGAACGTCGGTACAAACAGACCGAATCCAGCGGCGTGCGCAACTGGATTGAAAATTACATGTCCATATCCGATTGCCCCGGCTGCAAGGGAGCCCGCCTGCGGCCGGAGGCCCTTTCGGTTATCATCGACCGCGAGACAATCGATTCGATTACCGAGATGTCGATCAAAAAGTCGGCGGCGTTTTTCAGGAATATCACCCTCTCCAAACGTCAGCAAACAATCGCCAAACAGATCCTCAAGGAGGTACGCGAACGGCTTACCTTCCTATGCGATGTCGGGCTGGACTACCTGACCCTCAACCGGTCGGCATCCACCCTCTCCGGCGGCGAGGCCCAGCGCATCCGCCTGGCCACCCAGATAGGCTCCCGTCTCGTGGGCGTCCTGTACATTCTCGATGAACCGTCGATAGGTCTCCACCAGTGTGACAACGACAAACTCCTGGCCACTCTGGTGGAACTGCGCGATATCGGCAACACCGTTCTGGTCGTGGAGCATGATCGGGAGACGATCGAGAAAGCTGACTTTGTCGTGGATCTCGGACCCGGCGCCGGCGTGCACGGCGGCAAGGTGGTCGCGGCCGGGACACCCGATGACATCCGAGCCAATCCCCGATCCTGCACCGGGCAGTATCTGGCGGGCAAACGACGTATTGAAATCCCGGCTAAACGACGGGAACGTAACGGCAAGGCGATCACTCTCACCGGCGCTTCCGGCAACAATCTGAAAAATGTCGAGGCTGAGTTTCCGCTCGGGCTGTTTGTTTGTGTAACCGGTGTATCCGGTTCCGGCAAGTCATCGCTGGTGAATGAAACGCTGTATCGCGCCCTGGCCCGTCACTTCTACCGCGCCCGCTCCCTGCCTCTGCCCCATGAAAAGCTTCAGGGGCTGGAGCATATCGACAAGGTCATCGATATCTCCCAGGCGCCTATCGGTCGGACTCCGCGATCTAACCCGGCTACCTACAGCGGTGTGTTCACCCACATCCGCGATCTGTTTGCCTCCCTGCCGGAGTCAAAGGCACGCGGCTATCTGCCCGGACGGTACTCGTTTAACGTCAAGGGCGGACGATGTGAGGCCTGCCAGGGCGACGGTATCATCAAAATCGAAATGCATTTCCTGCCCGATGTGTACGTTCCCTGCGAGATCTGCAAAGGTAAACGGTACAATCGCGAAACGCTCGAAGTCGCGTACAAGGGCAAAAGTATCGCCGATGTTCTGGACATGACAGTTGAGGAAGCCCTGACCTTTTTTGAAAACATCCCCCGAATCAAAAAGAAGCTGCTGACCCTCAGCAATGTCGGTCTGGCATACATCCACCTCGGCCAGCAGGCGACCACCCTGTCCGGCGGTGAGGCCCAGCGCGTAAAACTGGCCACTGAACTTTCCAAGATGGCCACCGGCCGGACCCTGTACATTCTCGATGAACCCACCACCGGGTTGCATTTCGAGGATATTCGGATGCTGCTCGGCGTCCTCAATGAACTGGTCGACCGCGGCAATACCGTAGTGGTAATTGAACACAATATGGATGTGATCAAAACGGCTGACTGGATTGTGGATATCGGACCGGAGGGGGGCGACGATGGTGGTCAGATTATTGCCGCCGGAACGCCGGAGGAAGTGGTTGGCGTTCGCAAGTCTTACACCGGCAAATATCTCAAACCGATCCTCGACGGCTCTCATCAATAGCGGCCACCCCGCCGTGCAGAGTGGCCGCCGACTCCCTTTTCAACCGGTCTACCCCTTTAATGCGGGTAGTACCATGCCCCAATATCACTCCTGGTGCCGTCGGGATCGTTGTACTGCGTGCGCGGATCGCCGGCATCAACACACGGTGAACCGGCCTGCAGATGATGATCAGCCGTAAGTAACGGATCCACCTGCATATTGCCATCGCCACTAATCGGGCAGTTCAGGTATCCATCCGGGCAATTCCACACATCATTATATCCCTGGTGCGGTGCCGGATAGCTGGCGTGACGGTGAATGGCATACGTGCAGTTGGCAATGATCGTGTTGAATACCGATGGTGTTTTCGTGCTGAAAGTTGAGATTCCGCCGTTCACACAATTGATGATGGTACAATCTACGATATACGCGGGCGAAGCCCCGATGCTGCCGTAGGTGTTTCCGGACAGCGCCACAGCAGCCCAGTTAAAGACGTTCTGATCGCGCATGATGCAATCGCGGATTGTCGGCCCGGCGTTCTGGCACCACACGGCCATTTTGCCGCCGGTGAGTGTAAAGCCCTGCAGCAGAGAACCCTCACCCGAGCCCTGCCTGAAGACTACCAGGTCCTTGCTCGGATCGGTGCCCTCAATTGTGGTGACCAGCGGACCCTCATCTGCCTTCAGCGTGATCCCCCTGGCGGGAATGGTCAGTGTACTGACTATTTCATACGTCCCCGGCGCCACCAGAATTGTCCAGCCGGCATGTGCCGCCGCCAGAGCTTCACCGATAGTGGCGAAGTCAGCAGGCACATGAACCGTGAGAGGCACATAGTAGCGGCAAGTCGGCAAAGATCGAAAATCAATAAACAGATGAGAAATCAGCCAGGTGAGATCGGCAATGTCCAGTGCTCCGTTTTCATCGATGTCCGCTTCCTCATCGCATGGTGGCGGCTGACCACCCATGAACAGATAGGCAATCATGTAAGTCAAATCACCAATATCAGCATCCGGCGGACCACCCGAACCGTCAACATCACCCAGTACGTCGACACAACAACTGGCACAGGCATCGCCGATTCCATCGCCGTCTGAGTCAGTCTGATCGGGGTTGAAATCATTGGGACAGTTGTCGCAGGCATCGCCCCAGGCATCGTTATCTGCATCGTTCTGGTTGGCATTCACACTGTCCGGGCAATTGTCGCACAGGTCACCGACACCATCACCGTCATCGTCGGTTTGATCGGGATTTGCGAGGTCCGGGCAGTTATCTGTCGGGCAGATGTTGGCCGGATATCCCGGGTTACCATAGCCATCGTTATCCGTATCGGTACACTCATCACAGGCGTCACCAATGCCGTCGCCGTCGGCATCGCCCTGATCGGCATTGGCGATACCGGGACAATTATCACAGAGATCGCCCGTGCCGTCATTGTCTTGATCGGCCTGGTCCGTATTGTAATCGTCCGGACAATTGTCGCAGCCATCACCAAACCCATCGTTATCAACATCGGTCTGGGCCGGGTCGTAGTCATCCGGGCAGTCGTCGCACACGTCCCCAACACCGTCATTGTCCCCATCCGCCTGATCGTTGTT
>JAHIVM010000520.1 GCA_018816665.1 Candidatus Zixiibacteriota bacterium | reverse complement strand
TCTCTCAGCGTATCCACACCGGTAAGACCCTCCAGCGTGAAGTCAATTACAGCCGCAACAACGTCGGACCCGTGTTCTTTCAGCCGCTCAATGCCTTCCTCACCGGATTCCGCGAGCACGACGTCATAGTCGGCCCGCTCGAGTATCTTGACGGCCAGCGACCGAATCATTTCCTCGTCGTCTATAATGAGAACCTTCATCGAAACCCCTTTTCCGCCTCTCCATCCGGGCCATTCCTGAATCACCGGCATACTCATCCAGATGCGCCGGGTCCGGGAGACATCGGCCGCCGCTTTTACGATACTCCTGTAATTGTCGGAACCACGGGAAAGTTCATGACAACTATGCAGAGGATCGTAACATGAAAAAAAAGCTTTGACAATGAGAATTTTGGGGTTACTATGAAACCTCATGAGATGATGTCCGTATCCGTCTTTTATATATAGATGAACCCGTAAACGGAGACTGTGTTTGATGATCAGAATTCAAGTCAATTGCTCTGCGGCAGGAGTTGCCGGGTCCCGTGACGGGAGTAGTCTATGCGTACCTTAGGTTAAGAATACGTCAGAATACTTCGCCCGTCATGCTATCCGGCCTGACGGGCTTTTTTATTGCCCGAGAATTTGCAGCTAATCGAAAACCAGAAAAAGCGTGAAACTACCATGATCAGTGCATTTTACGAAGACGAAAAAGCAGCCGGGCAGGAAGGTGAGATCGGTTCCCGTCGGGCATTCGGGCGTCTCATTCCCTTGCTGAAGGCCCGCTGGAAGAGCCTTGCCTTCTGCTTCAGCCTGCTGGCAACCACAACGGTACTTTCGCTGTTGTGGCCGATTCTGTTGAAGGATTCGATCGACGGTCCCATGGCAGACGGTGACCTCCGGGCTTTGCTCTGGCTGGCCGGCACCATTGCCCTGATTCAGATAGTAACGGTGATCATGCAGTATTTTCTCCGTGTTCGCCTGGAAATAATCGGTCAGGACATGATGCTGCAGCTCAAGCAGCGCCTGTTCAAGCATATTCTGACTCTTGATGTTGCCTTTTTTGATCGCAACCCGGTCGGCCGGTTAATGGCCCGGGTGGAGTCGGATACCGAGGCCTTGCGCCTGTTGTTCACCAACACGGTGCTGCTGGTCATATCGGACCTCCTGATGGTGGTCGGGATCTACTCCGTGCTGTTTTACTATAGCTGGCAATTGTCGCTGGCGCTGGTGGCGGTGATGCCAATCATCGCTCTGATCACCTGGATTTTCCACCGATTGACCACCCATCGTTTTCTGGAAGTCCGCAAACGCATGGCTGAGGTAACAGCGACTTTGACGGAGTACCTGCACGGGATGTCGATCATACAGATCTTCCATCGGGGAAGATACGCCCGGCAGCGGGTTTTTGCGGTCAACGAGGCAAAATTCTCCGAGGATGCCTTTGTCAACATCTCGGTCTGTATCTTCTTCAACACAGTATTCTTTTTTGAGTACGTGAAGATCGGGCTGGTGCTGTTGCTCGGCCATCATTTCGGTCTGACGGCCGGACTGCTGGTGCTGTTCCTGGTGAACATCTGGCGTTCGTTCGAGCCGATATTCCGCACTTCGGAGCAGTTGGCTAACTTCCAGAAGGGCGTGGCGGGGGCCAAACGGATATTCGCCCTGCTTGAAGTGGAATCGCAATTGAAGGACGCCCCGCAGCCGATCGCCTGGCCGGGTATCCGGGATCGCATTCGCTTCGAAAACGTGTGGTTTGCTTACGATGATGAAAACTGGATTCTACGCGATGTGAGTTTCGAGGTTCCGGTCGGTCGGCGAGTTGCGCTTGCCGGCGTCACCGGCGGCGGCAAGTCAACCGTCATTTCGCTGATGCTGCGGCTGTATGACCCGCAGAAGGGACGCATTACTATCGACGGTGTTGATATTCGCCATATAGCCAAGGATGAGCTCCGCCGCCATTTCGCCCTGGTACTGCAGGACATCTTCCTGTTCCCGGGCACCGTGGCCGAGAATATCAGCCTGGATTCCGACGCGATCTCCGAGGATCGCATCCGGCAGGCGGCTCATACCGTAGCGGCCGATGCGTTTATCGACAAACTGGAGAAGGGCTTCGCGACCGAAGTTTCCGAAAAGGGAGCCAACTTCAGCCGCGGTGAACGTCAGTTGCTCTCCTTTGCCCGCGCCCTGGCGGTCGATCCGGACGTTCTCGTCCTGGATGAGGCCACCAGCTCGGTGGATCCGGAAACCGAACGGACAATTCAGGAGTCGCTGACTCACTTGACGACCGGACGGACGTCCATCATCATCGCGCATCGGCTCTCAACGATTCTGGATGTGGATCAGATCCTGGTGATTCGACGGGGTGAAATTGTCGAACGCGGAACACACATCGACCTGATTCTTCAGGACGGGTACTATGCGAAACTGTTCCATCTCCAGTTCAAGCACGCGAATGGAGTTACTAAGAATGTTGGCTAAGATAAAATGGATCTGGACTTTCTACCGGCGGCACATCTATGTCCTGTTCGTGCTGGTGCTTCTGACGCCGATACAGACCCTGTTCCAGGTGACCATACCGAAGATGTTTGGTTTTTCCATCGACTTCCTCGATGCCGGCACGGCGCCGGACGGGACTCTGTCGGCCTGGATAACGTCGCTCGGAGAAACCATCGGATTGCAGCCGCTGGCCAGTTTTGGCGCTGCGTTTATCCTGCTGGGGTTGATTTCCAGCAGCCTGTACGCCTTCGTGCAGACCCACCGGGCCTGGATGAACTGCCGGCTGGAGCTGGAATTCCGTCAGCAGGCGTTTGACCGGGTAACACGCAAAGGACCGGACTTTTTCAACAAGTTCCGGACCGGTGATTTGGTGACTCGTATGACCGATGACGTCGCCGAAAAGCTGTCCTGGTTCGCCTGCTCGGGCATCTTCCGTCTGTACGAGGCTTTGTTGGCCGTCGTATTCATCGTGATCATGATGATCGGCCTGGACCCGTGGCTGACGTTGTGGACGGCGGGTCCCCTGCCGCTGCTCATCATGGTTTTTTTCCGAAGCTCTTCGGCTCTGGACAAACGGTATGAGCGGCTGCAGGAACGTATTTCGCTTTTCAACGATGTCATGGAGGCCTGTTTTTCGGGCATCCGGGTCGTGAAGGCCTACGTCCGTGAGAAAGCCCAGTACGGCAAATTCGATGAGGCCGCGCAGGAGCGACGGAAGGCGGAAATCGCCTCGGTTAGACTGATGACCGTTGTCGATTCGCTGTACATGTACATCTGGCAGTTTGCGCTGGTGATTGTACTCGTGATCGGCGGCTACAAGGTTATCAACTCGGGCATGTCCGTGGGTATGATGGCAACCTTCATCTACTACGTGGTCTACCTGGTCTTCCCGATGTTTGACATCGGCCAGTTCCTGGTGAAATCACGGCAGTCGGCGGTGTCCATCAACCGGTTGACCGAGCTGGAGAGCTTTCGCCCGATGGTTCCGCACGATGGTCGGGCGGCCTGCAGCCGGGATTCCGGCGGCGACCTGACCCTGGAACGCGTGAGTTTTGCCTTCCCGGATTCGGAACGGCAGATTCTCGACAGCATTTCGGTCGACATCAAGGCCGGCGAAACTGTCGCCGTTGTCGGCAAGGTCGGATCCGGCAAAAGCTGGCTGGTGAACCTGTTGCCGAGACTGGTTGATCCGACAGTCGGGCGGGTTCAACTCGACGGTCGCGATTTGCGCGACTACGAAATCAGCCAGTTGCGCAGCGGCATCGGCTACGTGCCGCAGGAACCGGTGCTGTTTTCCGATACCGTGCGGTCCAACATCCTGCTGGGCCGTGACGAAATCTCGGAGTCGGTGATTGAATGGGCAGTCGAAGTGGCTCAACTGAAGGACGAAATCGCAACCTTCCCGAAAGGTATCGACACCCAGGTCGGCACGCGCGGCATGTCGCTTTCGGGCGGCCAGAAACAGCGTCTGGCCCTGGCCCGGGCCCTGGTGGGTAAACCGAGGATTCTCGTCCTGGATGACTGCACCTCGGCGCTCGACTCACGGACCGAAACGGCATTGTGGGATCGCCTGCACGAGGTTATGCCCGGCATGACGGCCATTTTGATCACGCATCGACCGGATACTCTGGAGCGCGTGGACAGAATCTATGTGCTTGAGGACGGACGCGTGGTGGAGACCGGACGTCACCATGACCTGTTGCAGGATGAGGGTGTCTACGCCCGCATCTACAAAAGATATCAGCTTGCGGAGGCGGTTGCCCGAGGCTGATTTCTCAAACCGAAAGCGGGACGGACATAAAGTCCGCCCCGCATTTCTTTCCCGGACGCCTGAAGGAACCGTCGCCTCGTTTCTTATCGCTCTCTTGCTCCGATCCCCTCATGACCCCAGGATAGTGGAAATCAGGTGCGTTATCTCGTAATTCTTGAACGGCTTGGTGATATACCCGTCCGCGCCCGAACCAATCGCCTCCACCTTGGTTTGTTCGCCCTTTTTGCCGGTAACCAGCAAAACGCGTACATCGGGACGATCCCGTTTTACAGCCGACAACAACTCAAGTCCGTTCATTTCCGGCATCATGATATCTGAGATGACCAGGCTGACTTCATTGTTCTTGATCAGATCCAGCGCCTCCCTGCCGTTGGCGGCGGTCAACACCGCGTAGCCGTGGCGCTGGACTATCTTCGCCAGCAATCCGCGTATGCAGTCGCTGTCATCGGCCACAACAATGGCTCCCACGGCCTTGGTAATGGCCTGCTTTACCTTGGACAGCAGTACCGCGCGGGCCACCGGCTTGGCCACGAACTCCCGGGCTCCCAGCTTCAAGGCCAGAGAGAAGGTCGCATAGTCGCTTTCACCGGAAGTAAGAATCAACGGGGTGTTTCTGAGACGTTTGTTGCAGCGCAGCAGCGGCAGCATGGGTTTGTCCTCAGCCGTCACCACCGCAATATCGGCGATAATCGCATCGGGAACGGAGTCACCGATCAAAAACGACGCCGCTTCAGCCGCATTGCGTGCCTGCAGCAACTCATAGCCGTCCGCTTGCAGCACCTCTTCGCAGTGTTTCCTGAAAGCGTCGTCGGGATCAACTACAAGAACTCGTCCCAAGATATCATCCTCCCCGCGGGCATCGCTTGTCGACCCAGAGGGGTCCCGATACCATGATGTCAACTAGACTCGTTAGGATACGCCGCGCCAGAAATCGTCACGACGGTTTGTACCTATAGAGTCGGATTATGTCCTCGTCTCATAAGTGTCGTAATGAGGAAATCGGTCCGGGGGCGGCGATTGCAGGTGCAAAAACAAAGGGGTGTTCAGTTTCTGAACACCCCTCGGTCAAACAAATATCAGAGCATTCTTGTCTTACTTGTGCGTTTTGCGAATGAATTCCTCAACCTCGGGTACACCGCCCTGAAGCACCAGGTACCCGTTGTAGGGCTCCCGTTCGGTTATCTCGCCGGCGATCGGGGTCAGCATGAGCTTTTTGACTTCCGCCGGATCACTGGTTTGTCCCAATGCCCAGCCCAGCTTGATGTAGGCCACTTCAGGCAGCATGTTCTCGGCCGGGATGATACCCTTGGCCATCAGGTCACGTCCGGTGTCATACACAAACATGTGGACATACCCCCAGAGCGTCTGAACCGTCATGTAAATCGCCACACCCTTCTCGGCGGCGCGCACGATCGCCGGATACACCGGCTTGTTCACATGACCCAGCCCCGTGCCGGCAATGACGATACCTTTGTAGCCGTTATCCACCAGCGAATCGATAATGTCGGGCATCATGTTCGGGTAGTAGTACAGCAGCGCTACCTTCTCTTCGAACACCGGAATCACATCAACGTTACGGTCTTTGCGCCGATGTTTGTAGTCGGACTTGAGCGGCGTGATGCTGTGACGGTCGATCATGGCCAGCGGGATATCACCGAGGGTCCGGAAAGTC
>JAHIVM010000519.1 GCA_018816665.1 Candidatus Zixiibacteriota bacterium | reverse complement strand
CGTCAGCTCAACGGGGCACCGAACGGTCACGTCGGCCAGTACGGTCACCGACCGAACGACTGCCGTATCGTACCCGACAGCTGTAACCGTCAGATCGTACGTTCCGGCAGGCGTGCTCTCGAGCCGGTAGCGCCCGTTGGCATCCGTAATCGCGCCGAATGAGGAACCCGACAACATAACCGTAGCCGAGGCTACCGGCTGACCGTCCTCACGGTCGAACACTAAACCTGTGATCCGCGTTGTAGTCTGAGCGCTGACACCAGAAAACAGCAAAACACACAGCAACAGCACAGCCGTGAGAAAGATGGGGGGCTTCGAAGGATGGTTGCCGTGTCCGCCTGTCGTGCCGTCGCCGGGTCCCGTCGCCCCGACACTCCGCGGCACGCGCGCCAAAAGAAACGCGCGCCTCATGCTGACTCCAATCACCTCCAGCCGGGCGCGGTATTGATACCGGCCAGCCCGCGCTGACGGTTCTTTGAAGAATTTGGTCTCGGCAGGTTTCCTGGCTCAAGGCTTCAATCCCCTCGGCAACGCCTTCCCCATCAAAACGACAGGTGGCTCATTGTTGCCGGAGTAGCCTGTTACAGTAGCGGGGCTGCGACGGATTCGCACCGTCTTCCCTTTTACCCGTCCAGTTGGACGGCACCGAAACGTTGTCCTTTAGTATCCGTCCGGGAAGGTGAGGCTGTCAAGTACTTTCAACCGATGACCAGGTCTGTTGCCGATCGCGATAGCAAGGAAGTGTGAGCGGGTGTTTGACTCCCCGAATTTCCCCGGTCGCACCTCCCGCCTGTCAGTTGTCGTCGGGAACGAGTTGCGAACTCTGACAAAAGAGCCTTTATTGTTGTGAAAGAATTCACTTGACACCCATTCTTATAAAACTTATCATTTTACTCATGTTTAGACCGATACAGCATTGTAGCGGCAGGAATAGACCAAAATGAAATTTTCTACGCGCGCCAGATACGCCCTGCGGATGATGGTTGAACTCACCCGGGAGCTTCAGAAAGACAACCTCGTTCACCTCGGGAAGATTGCCAAGGTGACCGGTCTCTCTGTTAACTACCTGGCCCAGTTGGCGATGCCACTCAAAAACGCCGGTTTGCTGATAGGCGTTTCCGGCAAGAAGGGCGGCTATCAGCTGGGCAGGGAGCCCTCCCAGATCCGGGTCAACGAGATCCTCGAGGCTGTTCAGGGGCCCACGGGTCTCACGGACTGCGTCAACAACCCCGACATCTGCCTCAATAGCCCGTTCTGTGAAACTCGGATGGTCTGGACTATTGCCAGCTATCGTATGACCGAAGTTTTCAATGAGTTCACGCTGGCCGATCTGACCGATCGGGCCTCAATCGACGAGATCAAAACGAAATATGCCCACATAGCTTTGCTCAACCCGGACGAGTACATGGCCGGAGGCAACGACGGGCAGTTGTGTCCGACTAACACCAAGAGGTAAGCAAGAGGAGTCCTTTGTATGCTGACCATTCAAGTAATCACCTGCATCTCGGTTGTCGTCGCCGTCGTTGCGATGATTGCCAAGGCGATACGGTACATCACGGCGCCCCAGGGTATGCGCTGGGAATTGTATCCGGTACCGCATGAAAAAGGTCGAGCCGAGTATGGCGGGTCGTATCTGGAAGAACTTGACTGGTGGACCAAAAAACGCGAAACCGACACCTTCAACGAACTCAAGGAGATGTTCACCGAGATCGTGCTACTCAAGGGTGTGTTTCACAACAACAAAAAAGTATGGGTCTCCTCCTTCCCCTTCCATTTTGGCATGTACCTGTGCATCGGCTGGCTGGGCTTGCTGCTGGTGGGCGCCGTTATGAATATCTTTGATATGCCGGTCGGCGCCGAGGCCCCCGGTATCCTGGGTCAACTCGTCCACTGGGGCACGCTGGTAACGGGATACCCCGGATTGATCCTCAGCGGCCTGGGTGCCCTCGGGCTGCTTATCTGGCGTGCCGGCGACAAGGGACAACGTCGCTATAACGCTCCCATCGATTATTTCAACCTGGTGTTTTTTGTCGCCATGGCCGCGGTCACGCTGGTCGCCACGTACCAGACCGACCAGTCGTTTGGCATCCTCCGCTCGTACATTGGCG
>JAHIVM010000518.1 GCA_018816665.1 Candidatus Zixiibacteriota bacterium | reverse complement strand
GAAGAGATGGCCGGCCTGGGAAATCGATTACGACGATATCATGGCGACACCGCGCCCGGCGTGGGGGGGGGCGGCTGACATAAGCATCAAAGAAGATGGGCTCACACGGGTGGCTCTCGACATCGAAAGAAAGACCGAGGCATCGGTAGTGCGGATGACGGTGAGCCTTGCGTCGGGCGGAGCCTCGGAAAGAGTTGAGTTTGATACCAGAATCGATTGGTATGAGCGGGAGACGCTGCTGAAAGTGTGCGTTCCCACAACCACTGCCAATGACTCGGCCTGGTACGATCTGGGACTCGGCGCTATCAAGAGGGGACTGAACCGGGATTCGCTCTACGAGGTTCCCGGACACCAGTGGGCGGACCTCACCTCGCCGGATGAAGTCTACGGCGTGGCGCTTCTCAATGATTGCCGCTACGGTTGGGATCATCCAACTCCGGATAAGCTGAGGCTGACTCTTGTTCACACGCCCGGTATTTCCGAGGGCTGGGACTGGGTGGCCGATGAACGCTCTCAGGACAACGGGCATCATGAACTGCTGTTTGCCGTGCAGGGACATACAGGCGACTGGCGTGAGGGAGAGGTTGTCTGGCAGGCCGCCCGATTGAACCAGCCGCTGCTGGCCTTCCAGACGTTCGCCGCCGGGGGCAAGCTGGGGAAAACATACTCGCTGCTGAAAGTCACCGATGACAATACGACCGACCCGGCCTCGCCCGGAGTGATGGTCAACGCCGTTAAGATGGCGGAACAGAGCGACGAGATAGTCGTGAGGCTTCGCGAACTGTACGGCCGGGCGCACAATCAGGTCGCGCTGGCGTTTGATCGAGCGGTCAAAACTGCACGCGAGGTCAACGGCTCAGAGGAAGAAATCGGACCGGCCCAGATCAAAGACGGTCAGCTAGTCTGTTCCCTCACGCCGTTCCAGCCGAAAGCGTTTGCCGTGACGCTCGAGGATCCCAACGTGTCGCTGAAAGGACCCGTCGCCGTGTGTCTTGACCTGCCGTATAATATCGACGGCATCAGTGTGGATGCCGACCGGTGCGACGGCGACTTCGATGGCCACGGCTTTTCGCTGGTAGGCGAGTTAATCCCGGATACGCAGACGTACTGCGACATCCCGTTCACGTTCGGCCCGGTGACTGCCGGCGCTCTGAATGTGGTAAAATGTGAGGGACAGACGATTGCTCTGCCTGCAGGAAAACATGATCGCGTGTGTTTGCTGGCCGCCTCAGTGGACGGTCCCGCGACCGTTCAGTTTGATATCGACGGCCGTGCCCACAAAGTCTCGCTGCAGGACTATGCCGAACCGATCGGCCAGTGGAACAATCGTTTGTCCGACGGTGAACTGCGTGAAAACTCCGAGGACATCGCCCCGGCGTATATCAATCGACTGCCGGTGGCCTGGTACGGCCCACATCGCCATACCCCGGAATGCGAAAACGAGGCCTACCGGTTCACCTACGCGTTCCTGTTGGAATTCGATCTGCCGGAGAATGCGAAGACCCTGACGTTGCCGTCGGACAGTCGCGTGCGAATCCTGTCGGCGACCCTGGTCGACAATCCGTATGGCGAAACCGCACCCGCCCAGCAGCTGTACGATGAGGCCGACGGCTTGATTGTCAGAATCGCGGCCGACAGCTCTGCGTTTGCCGGGCGGGCGACCATCAGTATGAGCAGCCCGATCCCGAATACGGCTATTCGCTACACTGTGGACGGTTCAGCGCCGACGCTCACCTCGGCGCATTACACGCAGCCGATCACGGTCGCGAGCACGTCGACAATCCGGGCCTGCGGTGTGAGAGACGGCGCGACCGGTGATTATGTAGCAAGTAAAACAGTTTCCAAACTGACCCTGCATGATCCGTACGAAGTCGGCAAGGTCACCGGCGGACTGACGTGCAAGTATTACGAGGGCGAGTGGTCGAACCTGCCGGACTTTGACACGCTGGCTGTGGTGAGCACGTTTGTTGCCGACACCGTGGCGATTCCGGAGATGGCACGCGATGAGGATTACGGTCTGACATTCCAAGGCTACGTGAAAGTGCCGGCCGACGGTGTGTACGCGTTTTCGATCAGTTCCGATGACGGCAGCCGCCTGAAAGTAGGCGACACGCTACTGGTCGACAACGATGGTTTGCACGGTGACTACGAAATGACGGGGCTGATCGGCCTGAAGGCGGGGTATTATCCGATCACGGCTCACATGTTCCAGTGCAAGGGGGGCGAGGCGCTATCGATGTTAATCGCGGGCCCGACTCTGCCCAAACAGCCGATCCCGGCGGGTATGCTGTTTCATACAGAGGAGTAGAGCCTGACTGGATACTGAGTGTGAATCAGCCACCTGGTTGGTTCTCCGGCCGTCGACTTGCTGTGTTCGAAGCGATGCTGACGTTTGGGAGTCGTGGGCCCAATTTTGAGATTGCGTGGCGCTCAACAAATGATTAGCTGGAGAGTGTGAATCTATTTGTCGGCATAGAGCAGCAGAGTCAGGCGGTCAAAGTACTGCTGGGACTTGCCCTGATCGGGGCGGTCGGGGCTCTGGACACGCTCACCGGGCATGAGCTTTCTTTTTCGCTGTTTTACGTGATTCCTATTTCATCGGCCGCGTGGCTGCTGGGTCGTCGATACGCCATCATGGCGTCGATTGTCAGTGCCCTGGTCTGGCTGGCGGCGGATGTGATCTCCGGGCATGTGTATTCGCTTCCCTTTATTCTTATCTGGAATACGCTTATCAGACTTGTGTTTTTCGCCATTGTCGCGTTGCTGTTGTCGGCGTTGAAAATCTCGACGGATCGTGAAAGAGAACTGGCACGGACCGACTACCTGACCGGGGCCATTAACTCGCGGCTATTCCTGGGCTTGCTGCAGGGGGAGATTGATCGCCTGCAGAGATATGAACACCCGTTCACCCTGGTTTACTTCGACCTGGACAATTTCAAGGCGGTGAATGATCAATTCGGTCATCTGACGGGGGACAAAGCACTTCGGGCCGTGGTCGGGTATGCCAGGGAGCATTTGCGAAAAACGGATATGATTGCTCGTATGGGTGGCGATGAGTTCGCGTTGCTGCTGCCGGAAACAGATCAGGAATCCGCGCGCATCCTGCTGGCGAAACTTCAGGACGGTTTGCTGTTTGAAATGCGGCAAAACAACTGGCCGATTACGTTCAGCGTGGGAGTGCTGACGTGCGAGGCGGCGCCGCCGGGTACCGACGAGTTGATTCGCATGGCCGATGAGTTGGCGTATAAAGTGAAACACCGCACCAAAAACGCAATCGAGTACTCCACGTACCGGGGCTGATAACTCCGTAGGCACACAGCAGGGTGCCGCACACGTCTGGGAGAGGTGAAGTAAGTAGGGGTGTGCAGAATGTCCAGCATTGTTCCAGCCCGGTTTCCTTTCTGTGCCAATGCTTAATTCCGCCTAACTTGCCGTCGTTCAACCAACAGGCTCTGCCCGTGTCGGGGCAACGGGTGGTCCACTTTGCGTAAGGGTATATTGTGTTGCATCGCCCCCTGAAATAGTCTATATTGTATCCTTCAAGTCCAACCAAGTCGATTCCGATCAATTCAGATCAAAGTAGATCAAATCAGGTTAGACCAGATCATACCACTGGAGATGTGGCTATGGTGGACTCTGGGAACCAGAAGGGCGGCAACAGCGATATGAGTGAACTGACATTTGGTGTCATTGGCACTTCAAAGAAAGAGGCCGAGCAGCGTATTCCGATCCATCCGGAACACTTGCCGCGTCTTCCCGAAGAAGTGCGTCGCCAACTGGTGTTTGAGGAAGGATATGGAGCGCCATTCGGTATCCCCGACTCCGAAATCGCTGCTCAATCGGGAGGCATCGCCTCGCGCCACGAACTACTGGCCGATTTTGGACAGGTCATTATTCCCAAACCAGTGTTGTCGGATCTGCAGGAGCTTCGCGAGGGTGGTATTCTCTGGGGCTGGCCG
>JAHIVM010000517.1 GCA_018816665.1 Candidatus Zixiibacteriota bacterium | reverse complement strand
TGTCGGCAACAAACTCCCATCCCATACGATCCCTCAGAATCGGCATGGAGGCTTCATTAGGTGCCCCCCAGATGCACACGGAGCCATCGCGCCGCGCGCCCTCTTCGCACAGCAGCAGGAGTTGTTTCCACATCCCCTGTCCCCGATAATTGAGATCAATCAGCGAACTATTGGAGAGCGAACTGAGCACTGTCCGGCCCTGGAGCTGCAACTCCAGAGGCAGCAACACCTGGGTTCCCACAAGGCGGTTGCCGTCAAAGGCACAATAAAATCCCGCCGGACCATAGGGATTGTTTTGAAACACCCACTCATGCCAAGCGGCTGTGGTGGAGGCGTCGAGACCGTTTCTCTTCTGCAGATCATGTACCTGCTCGAAGCTGACGGTCGCACGGCGGTATTCCAGGCTCATCCTGCGTGCCCCCCTGTGGAGTATCGTCCCGGCGAAAGACGATCATAGACCCACCGTCCCTGCTTGTATCGGCCCTTGACGGTTTCGCCGGTGTCCTCACACACCAGTTCCCGATGCTCGGACGCACATGACAGCGTCATGGTCTCCCATCGTCCCGCGTACGTGATAACGGCCTGTCCATCGGCCTGAATGTCGATTCTTGAATTGTCATAACTCTCAAGATACTGAGCCAACTCCGTACAGGTAGCGTACCAGATATCGGCGCCGCGCAGGATCGAGAATATCCGGCTCACCGAATCGATATCATCAAACAGGTTCGGGGTCTGGCGTTTTCCGTCGGTGCGCATACAGGAGTGATGTTCCTGAACAGTGATCGGCAAACCCTTCTCATACAGGTATTGCAGGTACATTTCGGATCTCAGCTTGCCGAGTTTTCGCCTCAGCGGTCTTAGCCCCCCGAACAACCCAGGAGTTTGATGCAGAACGTCATTGAACACATCGCCGCCGATATTGATCGGAACATTCAGAACGCGTTCGCCAGTACCGAAATAATGATGTGCATTGCGGGCGTGACGTCGATTGATCATGTCCGCACTGCCGCTCCACCACTTGAAGCCCAGTAGTTCGACTATGTGCGCCGAGACGGCCGATGATACACAGCCGGGGTACTTCCCGCCTTGCAGTCTGACTTCAAGAGACTCCTCCGCTTCGCGAATCTGTTTGGCCAGGGCCGGGATGTCATCTTCAGTGAGGTATTCGAACTCCTGTTGCCAGTTGCCGAAACTCGGGTTTGTCGGATCGCGAAACCTCCCGTGGGTGGTACCGTGGAAGGCCAGTTCAAACACCGGTGCGATGCGCTCGACGAACGTTTTGAAGGATTGGTCGCGTTTGCCATATGTCACATCGTAACCCGCGTGTGTATTCTGGCACCCGTGTCGGCTCAGGGGATAGAAGAAGGTCCCTTTGATTTCCGGGAAACGCTTCAACAAATTGTCGTTGATATAGGCGTACAGCGAACCGGGACCGTCCAGCAGGTATCCCCAGTCGCCCCACGGACCCGTACGACCGTCAAGTGACAGAGCTGTCAGCGACAGGTCGTCGATCATCAAACTGGCGCACGTCTGAGCGCCGCCATAATATTTGCATTTCTCAAGCAACCGCTACAGTACCTCGTGCAGTATCGCGACTATTCGCTCCGCCGTGTGGCCGTCCCAGAGATCCGGGATTCGGCCTTTTTTCCCTTTGCCCGCAAAAACACTGTCAACCGCGGCCGTAATCGCTGCCGGGTCCGTGCCGCAAATCACGTTGGTGCCCAAATCAACCGTGGCGGGGCGTTCCGTGTTCTCCCGCATGGTAACGCAGGGTATGCCCAGATAGGTAGTCTCTTCCTGGATACCGCCGCTGTCGGTCAGAACCAGCCGGGCTTCCGACTGCAGCTTGAGGAACTCCAGATATCCCACCGGATCGATCAGCATCACTCGGTTGCCGCTGCCACCGTCCGTCAGACCAAACTCCTCAAACCGTTTTCGTGTCCGGGGATGACAGGGGAAGACAATGGGCAAGCGTTTGCTGATATCGCCAATGCAACGCATCAGGTCCCGCAGGGATTCACGATCATCCACATTGGAGGGCCGGTGCATCGTCATGGCGATATATTCCCCGGAGGTTAACTCAAGACGATCCAGAATATCATTGTTTCTGGCCAGCGTGAGATTGCTTACCAGTGAGTCTATCATGATATTGCCGGTGAAGTATATCTTCTTCGCCGGGACGCCCTCGGCGGCCAGATGATCGAGACCGGACTGCTCCGACACAAACAGGTAGTCCGCCAGGCGGTCGGTTACGATGCGATTGATTTCCTCGGGCATGGTTTCGTCGAAACTGCGCAACCCGGCTTCCACATGGGCGAGCTTCAGATTCAGTTTTTTGGCCACAATTGCTGCTGCCATGGTGGAATTTATGTCTCCAAACACCACCACCAGATCCGGTGCCTGAGCCTGGAGCGGCCCCTCAATCTCCATCATGATGCGGGCGGTTTGCTCGGCGTGAGTTCCTGAGCCTACTCCCAGGTACAGGTCTGGTTCCGGGATCCCCAACTCCTCAAAAAACAACTGGGACAAAGCCCTATCGTAATGCTGTCCGGTGTGAATGAGCCAGGGCTGCAGCGTGTTTTTGTGGCGCAACAACTCCCGCATGAGCGGGGCGGCTTTCATGAAATTCGGACGAGCGCCAACAACCAGCGCTACTTTCTTGATCATGCTAAATGCGTACTCCTCCGTGAGTAATCCACGAAACTCCCTTTCGTGGTGATGCCGCAGCATCGCTCACTCTGTCACTTTGAAGGGCGAATCAGGGTCATCCTCGTGCCGAATCTCATCGACAGGACTCTTGCGCCCCTCCCCCGCAAACAGGCGGTTGGGAGCGTTATACACTACACCGTCCGTGGTGCCAATGTTCTTGTAGGCGTGAACCACGCCGGGCGGCACCAGAACGGCTCGCGGGGTGTTTTCGCCCGCGTCGATGCGCATGTG
>JAHIVM010000039.1 GCA_018816665.1 Candidatus Zixiibacteriota bacterium | reverse complement strand
TGGCCGATTTCGACATTGAACACAAGTTCACAGGTATCGGCCGAACACAGAGCCTCGGCAATAACCGTTATCTCGTAGCTGCCCGACGTATCCGCGTAGAAGCAAAGCTGTCCGGCATCATACACTCCGTGTGAAACCGTAACAGTCGCTCCGGAGGGAGTGATATCAAGCATCTGGCAGACCGAGTCGGCGGCACATAACGAAACCGCCAGCGGTCCGGTCGGGCAATCGATAGCGGCCACATCGCCAAACGTAACCGTCACGACCATCGTGTCTTTAGCCAGCGCTCCGCAGCCATCCTGCACTTTCACGACAAATTCGTAGGTGCCGGCTGCCGTCGGCGTGAAACAGATCTGGTTGGCAGCCGTGTCAATGGCCCCGTAGCCGGAGATCATGCTCTCGGTGATACCGACCAGCCCCTGAGGGTCATCGACCGTATACTCGATGCAGATCGCTTCCGGGGTACACTGGGTCACGGCGGTATCGGGACCAAGCGTCACCGTGGGCGGTTCATTGACCGTGACCTCAAAGGTTTTCCCGGTAGTGTCGGCCAGGCCACAGGAGTCGGTGACAATCACCTGAACCGGGTAAGAGCCGGTGGCTCCGGGCGTGAAGCACCAGAGACCGGCGGCATTCAAAGTGCCGACGCCGCTGAGCATTGTCCAGGTAAGCGTACCGCCGTCGGAATCATCAGCTGCGAACTGGAAGCAGATCTCCTCGGCTGTGCACTGGAAACGATCAACAGGGCTGGGCGGGTCGACCGCCACGGGGGCCGAGTTGAGCGTCACATGATAGGTGATGGACGTTGTGTCAGCGGCGCCGCACGAGTCTAGGACCGCGACGGACGCGTTATACGTTCCCGATGTTGTCGGCGTGAAACAGAACTGTCCGGCGGTCGTAATCGACCCGGCGCCGGCCAGGTGAATCCAGAACAGAGTTCCGCCGTTGGCATCGGTTGCCGTGAAGTTATGGCAGAGTTGGGTCGGTTCGCACAGGAACCGGGTGACCGGCGACGGATTCGCGGCCACGGGCGCATCGTTATCCTGAATCGTGACCACGACCGTGTCATAATCCTGCAGGCCGCAGTCGTCAACCGCGTGTATGACAAACGTATGAACACCGGCACTGGTCGGCGTGAAACAGATCGAGCCGCCGCTCAGCGTACCGGGGCCGGATGTTTTTTCGGTTATCGCAAGGTTGCCATCGGGGTCAGAAAAACTGACCGGCAGACAGATTTCACTGAAGGTGCACACAAACAGTGTTTGATTGGCACCGGCATCGGCCACCGGGGCGACATTCAGCGCCACCGTCACGGTTGCCGTATCGGCCACGATGTTGCCGCAGCCGTCTTCCACCGTCACGATAACATCGTAGAAACCGGCTGTTGCCGCGTAAAAGCAAATGTCTTCGGTTGTTGTCGACGGTGCCGTGCGGGCCGCGAAAGCATCGATTTCAAGCGAACCGCTCTGACAGCGGATTCGCACCTCGTTAAACGTCAGACCGTCGGGCAAATCATAGTTCACACCGCCCACACCTGATCCCACCGCGTCACCGGGGAGTGTGCGCGTCACGGTGTGGACCGTAGCGCCATCCTTGCGGAAGCGTAGCTCCGCGGAACCGCCGCCGGCTGTATTGGTGAATACGATGAAATCGACCGAGGCACCGTTACAGGTGGTGATGTACTCATCAAAACCAATCGTGCACTTGTTGCCGGTGCTGAAAGCCACGGAACCGTCGCCGGAACCGCCATCGGGGCCGCCTGCGCCGGGGGTGGTGAATGTCAGATCGGTCGGGGCGCCAAGCAGATGATCGGCTGAGTTGCCGGGCTCAGTACCGTTGGGGAACGAACCGTACTGTACGATCTCATCGGCAAACGTGAAGTTGGGGAGTGTAACCGCCACGCCTGACTGACTGTTGACCGGGGGTACAAAGTCGCTCGCGGCATACAGCACCTGACCGGGAGCGCCGCCGCCTATCTGCGTTATGGTGCCGCCCAGAGCGTTGATCCGGGCCACCTGATCGTAGCCGGCTACAGTGCCGGAGTACGCGCCGACATTGGTAGTCACCGAAATGACATCACAGTCGGCATCTATAATCTCGACGGGTAAGCATATTGAATCGGGACTGCACAGGGCTACTGTGGTGTCGTTGACCGTTACCACGGGGGCAGCGCCCATCTGGATATCAATCGTCACGGACTCGACATCCGACGCACCCAGTTGATCTTCGACCCGGAACGTAAATACGTATGTCCCTGAGGCCGTGGGCGTGAAGCAATGGGTGGCGGCAATGCTGGACAACCCGGCCACGGTTGTAAACGTACCTTCACCGGAGAGCATCTCCAGCCAGATGGAATCACCCTGGCAGTTGCCATCAATCGCACCCACGTCAAAGCACACCTGGCCAAGATCGCAGGAGATGATCGTGGAATCCTCGGGCAGGACCACTTCCGGCGTCTGGTTGGCGAAGCGAATCCGAATGACCAGATCGTTGTAATCGGCATCGCCGCCGTTGGGCAGGTCTTCAAAGGCTATCAGATATTCGTGGGGCACACTCGTTGCAAACACCCAGGCGTGATCATAGTTGTCCCAGTTGAGGGAGGTCTCGCTGAGCCAGGTGTTTTCGTCGCCGGGAAGGTTGGGCTTCATGTAAAAAGCGATTGAATCGCCCAGACCGATACTGAACTGCACCGAGTCACCGGGACCGTCGGTGGGTCCAAACAACTGGTAAAACACCGAGGTGTCACCGGCAGCATAATAACCGGAGACGGCGTAAACCGCCGAGCCGGCCACCTCAATTACCATAGTTGCTGCATTGAGTCCCGGGAGACCGCAAAATGTCTCCAACCCCAACTCATCGTTGGCAACATCAATGTCGTAGCCCAGTGAGTCAAAGTAGTACTGCAGCGGATGTTCCGCGGCCGGGGTTTTGGCCGAAATCGAGTCGGCCCAGGGTTCTTTGGTCTGTGCCGAGGTCACCGGCGCACACACGGCCAGCAACAGCAAAGCAAGTAAGGCTGCACACCAGAAATTAGCGATTCTCATCGTTTTCATTACTCCCCGAAAAAATGAGATTCCTCCGGGCACCACGACCTGATCGGATACCCGAAAGAGTGTTGTTTGCATACGAGCACGACAGATTTCACCGTCGCCTGAAGTATTACTATTGTTGGTGCATTGAAAAGAATGTAGCAGGACTTGAACAATCGTCCATGCACTCTCTCCTGCGTTTAACCTAATATCGAAAATCGTCCGAAATGAGCAGACCGGAATCCCAGTGTGTGCTCATGAATGTTCCGATCGCCACTACGGTACACTCGTCTATAATGTAGATGACTGGACGGGTAGTGTCAAGCTAAAAGGCGCTCAGGACATGGGTTTTGGCCCTCAAACCGCCCGATTTGCGACACCTGGCTACGCCATGTCGCATTCGTCTGCATAGATAGAATATACCACTTTTGCGGCATGTGATGGGTAGATTTACCCACCTTTTCACGCGGATTCATAATACGGACTTTTTTTGTCTGCTTTGTTGGATTCGCCCGAGCAGCTCCGCTTTCCGCTGTAGGCTGGGTGCGTCTTCGGACCTGAACGTTTCACAAGAGGGGCAACAGAATAGACTCACGACATCGGCAACACCCCTGATTGCCCTGAGTCGGCGCGCCCACCGCGTACCGCCGTCTACTTCCGAGGTCTCTGGACCTCAGGTAACACAACCGGATCATTGTGCAAATCGGTCACTTTGACTGCCATCTCAATCTCGACATACGCGCCGTTCCGGCCGGCCTGGATGTCGACAACATCAACCGTCTCGTAGTTGATATGCGAGACGCGCAGCACATAGGTATCCTGCGCCATCCTGACAATACGGAACCGCCCGTCCTGACCGGTCATGGCCCCTTTTTGTGTCCCCACCACCTGGACAGCCGCATTCCACACCGGTTTGCCGGTGTTGACTTCGGTGACGATTCCGGCTATTGTCACTAATTCTGCCGGACGGCCACCGTGGCAACCGGCCAGCATGAGAAGCAGTCCGGCGACTGATATAATATGCGTAATTCGCATGATTCCCTCCCTGCGGGCAACTTGTACGGGTGACTGCCCGGCGTACCTTATTGACGTTCATGGGGGCTGAAATGTCAAGCATCCGTCACACCCGTCAACGATCACAACCACAGACACATAGACCGCCTCTGAGACCTGCGATATCCTGAACCGCCGATCTCTGATGCCTCGGCCTCGACCGCCCATTCGTTTCGTTGCTGTTGATGATGATTCACGATTGCGGCATCGTGCGGAGATCGTCGCTACGAAACGGTATAACCGCTTGTACGTGGCATCCGTAGCGCAGGTCTCCCCAATGCGAATGCGATGGCACACAGACACACCCGTCAACGATCCCAACCACAGACACATAGACCGCCTCTGAGACCTGCGATATCCTGAACCGCCGATCTCTGATGCCTCGGCCTCGACCGCCCATTCGTTTCGTTGCTGTTG
>JAHIVM010000516.1 GCA_018816665.1 Candidatus Zixiibacteriota bacterium | reverse complement strand
TTTGCCCCTTTTCCCCTCCTAAGTGTCCGTTTTTGAACACCACCAGACGGAGGTTTCCGGGCCGGAAATCAGGCCCGCAATTGTCGCAAGTTATAGTAATTCCGACCCGATTCATCCTCTATGTTCGGGAGCTCCATCAGACCGCCCGCAAGCCCCCCCTCGGCGCTCCGTAACGTATTGAAAAATAATGGTGTATAACGCCTTTTCGGACCCCGGTCGGGATTTTCCAAAAAACGTATTTTCTGCTTGACAGACCTTGTGAAAAAAGTTACGTTTTCGGCACGACTTTCTGCGGTTGTTTTGGCAACCACAACAGAATTTCCTGCGTAGTGAGTTTGTGAAAATAGGCACATGGTTTTGCGAAACTCAGGACGCAAAACGACGCCGGCTGAGGACAGTTTTTTTTGACAACCTTGTGAAAAAAAGTACATTCCCCCGCCAAATGTTTCGATAAGGTAATTGAGATTAAATTTATCGGAAATCTCGAACATAAAGGGTGAAGATTATGGCAAAGTCGAATCTGATTCCGCCCCATGGAAGTGATACTCTGAAGATCCTCCTGCTCGAAGGAAAAGAGCGCGAGGCCGAACTCAAGCGGGCCGAGTCTCTTCCCAAGGTGGTCATGACCACTCGTGAAACCGGCGACCTCATCATGCTGGGCATCGGTGGATTCACGCCGCTGGAAGGTTTCATGGGCCAGGCCGACTGGAAGGGCGTCTGCGAAACCATGACCATGGCCAATGGTATTTTCTGGCCGATTCCGGTAACGCTCTCTCACGACAAAAAAGTCGACCCGGGCACGGAGATCTGTCTGATTTCCGGCGAGACCGATGAAGTCATGGGCACCATGAAGGTGACCGAGTGCTACAAGATCGACAAAGAGTTCGAATGCAAACACGTGTACACAACCACGGAAGCGGACCACCCCGGTGTCAAGATGGTCATGGCTCAGAAAGAGTTCAACCTGGCCGGTCCGGTCAAGGTTCTCTCGGAGAGCTACTTCCCCACCGAATTCAAGGGTGTGTATCAGCGCCCGGCCGAGAGCCGCAAGGTGTTCGCGGAAAAGGGTTGGAAGACGATTGCCGCCCTGCAGCTGCGCAACCCGATGCATCGTTCGCACGAGTATCTGGCCAAGATCGCGACTGAGGTTTCCGACGGTCTTTTCATTCACCAGTTGGTCGGCAAGCTGAAACCGGGAGACATTCCGGCCGACGTTCGCGTGGACTGTATCAACACGCTGGTGGAATTTTATTTCGACAAAAACCGTGTGGTCACCGGCGGCTATCCGCTTGACATGCGGTATGCCGGTCCGCGTGAAGGTCTGTTGCACGCCGTGTTCCGTCAGAACTTCGGCTGCACCCACATGATCATCGGTCGCGACCACGCCGGCGTGGGCGATTACTACGGACCGTTTGATGCTCAGGAGATTTTCTACAAGTTGCCGGAAGGCGCCCTGCTCTGCAAGATGCTCCCGATCGACTGGACGTTCTGGTGTTACAAATGCGGCGGTATGGCTTCCATGAAGACCTGCCCGCACGGCAAAGAAGATCGTCTGTTCCTCTCCGGCACCGCTCTTCGCAAGGCGCTGTCCGAGAATGGCGAAGTTCCGGCTGAATTCAGCCGTCCGGAAGTCCTTGCCATTCTGCGCAAATACTACGCCAGCATCGAAGAAGGTGACAAAGTAGAAGTTAAGATGCACGGTCATGCGACCGGTGACGCAAAAACCAAGTAGCTAAGATAATGCTAATACAACTCGGAACGAGATTCTAACGATGAATCAGGAGGTTTGAATGCCGAGCTATGTGATCACAGAGAAGTGCGATGGGTGCAAGGCACTCGACAAGACCGCTTGTCAGTTCATTTGCCCCAACGACTTGATGGTCCTGGACAAGGCCAAAATGAAAGCCACAAACCAAGAACCCGAAATGTGCTGGGAGTGCTACAGCTGCGTGAAGATCTGCCCGGTACAGGCGATTGAGGTTCGTGGCTACGCCGATTTCGTCCCGATGGGTGCCGCCGTCACGCCGATGCGTTCGACTGACTCCATCATGTGGACGGTCAAATTCCGCAACGGCATGCTGAAACGCTTTAAGTTCCCGATCCGCACGACCGAAGAAGGCAAAGCGGTCCCGAGCGGTGGCTACGCGACGGCCAACAATGATCTGAACGATCAGTTGCTGGCTCAGGAGCCGGAAGCCCTGCGTTTGAACGAGCTGTACACCATCAAATAGTTTCGGAAGGAAAGTGTAAAATGGCTGATTTTGAAACAGTAAATGTTACCACTGACCTGCTGATTCTCGGTGGTGGCATGGCGGCCTGCGGCGCCGCTGTCGAAGCGTCCTACTGGGCGAAGAAAAACGGCCTGAAGGTAACCGTGGTTGACAAAGCTGCTATGGACCGTTCCGGTGCAGTCGCCATGGGCCTCTCGGCTATCAACCAGTACGTCGATCTTTGCTCCGGCAAAAACACCATCAAAGACTATGTGGATTACGTCCGCATGGACCTGATGGGTATCATTCGTGAAGACCTCGTCGCCAATATCGCCCGTCACGTCGACTCGACCGTCCACCTCTTCGAGAAGTGGGGACTGCCGATCTGGAAAGACGAAAACGGCGAATTCGTACACGAAGGTCGCTGGCAGCTGATGATCAACGGTGAGTCCTATAAGGTCATCGTTGCTGAAGCCGCAAAAAACGCCCTGGCCGAGTCCGGCGGCGAGTATTTTGAACGCGTATTCATCACCGAGCCGCTGATGGACGGCGATCGTATTGCCGGCGCCATCGGTTTCTCGACCCGTGAAAACAAGACCTACGTCTTCAACGCCAAGGCCACCATCGTATGTATGGGCGGTGCCGTGCACGTCTTCAAGCCGCGCAGCACCGGTGAAGGTCTGGGTCGCGCCTGGTACCCGCCGTGGAACTCCGGTTCCTCTGCGTACTTCACCCTGCGCGCCGGCGCTGAGATGACCTCTCAGGAAGTTCGCTTCATCCCGGTCCGCTTCAAGGATGCCTACGGTCCGGTTGGCGCCTGGTTCCTGCTGTTCAAAGCAGCGGCCACCAACGCCGACGGCGGTTCCTACATGGTCGAACGTCGCTCCGAGCTGGAAAACTGGAAGCCCTACGGTCTGGTGAAGCCGATCCCGGCCAACCTGCGTAACTGGCTTGGTATGCTTGACACGATGGAAGGCAAGGGCCCGATCTTCATGCGTACCGAGGAAGCCATCCAGAAAATCGCCGCCGATGCAGGTGACGAAAAGGCTGCCAAGAAGAAGCTCAAAGAGCTGGAAGCCGAAGCCTGGGAAGACTTCCTGGATATGACGATCTCGCAGGCGATCCTCTGGGCCGCCAGCAATGTCGAGCCTGAGAAGAAGTGCTCTGAAATCGCTGCCGCCGAGCCGTACTTCATCGGTTCCCACTCCGGCGCCTCCGGTGCCTGGGTTTCGGGTCCGGAAGACCTGCAGTCGGCCGACACCAAGGGTGACTACTTCTGGGGTTATGCCAACATGTCCACCGTCAAGGGAATGTTCTGTGCTGGTGACGCCTCCGGTGCCTCCTCCCACAAGTTCTCTTCCGGTTCGCATGCTGAAGGTCGCTACACCGGTAAAGCCGCGATCAAGTTTATCGTTGAAAACAACGATCTGCCGAAGATCGACGCCGCCAAGACCGCTGAGTTGACCAAGCGTATGCTCCACCCGCTGGAACACTACGCTGCTCACTGCAAATTCACGACCGATCCGAAAACCAACCCGGAATACATCATTCCGAAGATGTTCATGTTCCGCCTTCAGAAGATCATGGACGAGTACGTGGCTGGTGTATCGGCTCAGTTCAGCACCAACAAGGCACATCTGGAGAAGGCTCTCGAGCTGCTCGACTTCCTCAAGGAAGACTCCGAGAAGCTGGGTGCCGCTGATCTGCACGAACTGATGCGTTGTTGGGAGAATGTCCAGCGTATGTGGCAGGCCGAAGCCCATACCCGTACCATCCTGTTCCGTGAAGAAACCCGCTGGCCGGGCTACTACCGCCGCGCTGACTTCCCGACCATGAACGAGGATGACTGGCATGCGTTTGCCAACTGCCGCTGGAATCCTGGAACCAACGAGTGGGAAATGATCAAGCGGCCGATGCTGCATGTCTATCCCCAGCCCCAGGAACACGAACTGATCGGTGGCTGATCGCTGTTTGACTGTTCGGTTCGGTCGAGGTGACTCGGTCGGCTGACAGGACGCGATCACTGATCGATCCTGACAATATCAAGCCCTCCCGGCACGGTCCGGGAGGGCTTTGATTTCGAAGGGGGTTGACACTGCGGCAAAATTTCGTATGTTCAGGGCAAATGTAGAGTGATTTAGTTGATAATATGTGCATGAACGGGGTAGTGAAATAGTGGAATCCAAAGACAGAAGTTTGTGCCCGCATTGCGGACAGAAGATGCAACTGTGGCGTCCGCCCGAAGATTCCTCCTGGGGCATGGAACCGCAATACGTGTGCTTCAACGACGAGTGTCCGTACTACGTCGGGGGCTGGAAACATATGGAAACCAACTACGCGCAGAAGGCCTCGTATCGCCATCGGTGCGATCCGAAAACGGGCGAATCAGGCCCCCTGCCGGTCTGGTCGGAATCCGCCCACCGCAGCCGCATAGTTGAGGAGTAAGGACCTGCAATGAGAGAATTACAACAGCTGAAAGAGGAAATCCTCAAAGAATATCCGCGCATGAACGAGGACGACGAGTTCACGTTTGCCTGTCACCCGGGAGTACCCTGTTTTAACAAGTGTTGCGCGGACATCAATATCTTCCTCACGCCGTACGATGTCATCCGTCTCAAAAACAGACTGGGCATCACCTCGGCGGAGTTTCTCTCGAAATACACTATCTCGCCGTTCGATAAAAACCTGCCCTATCCGGTTATCCTGCTGAAAATGCAGGACAACGAGAAGAAAAGCTGCCACTTCGTGGGTGACAAAGGCTGCGGCGTGTACGAGGACCGCCCGTGGGCGTGCCGTATGTACCCGCTGGGTATGGCTTCCCCCGCCGAGGGCAATCCGCATGTGACTGAGGAATTCTTCTTCCTGCTTCAGGAACCCATGTGCAAGGGCTTCAACGAGGATCGCAAGTTGAAGGTCTCCGACTGGCTGACCGACCAGGGCATTCATGATTACAATGAAATCGGTGAGTTGTTCAAGGACATCACCCTGCACAAGTTCTTCACTGACGGTCACAAGCTTACGCCGGACAAAATAGAGATGTTTTTCACGGTGTGTTACAACACCGATTCGTTCCGGTCATTTGTGTTCAAGAGCAGTTTCACAAAGAAGTTTGTTGTGGCCGACGACGTTCTTGAGAAGATCAAAACCGACGATGTCGAGTTGCTCAAGTTCGGCTACCAGTGGCTTCGTTTCGCCTGCTTTGCAGAGGACACCATGGTCATTCGTGAAGAAGTCGCCGAGGACAAAAAGAAGGAACTGAAGATGCGGCAGAAGTTGCCCAAGGATGAATAGCCGACAACAGTTTCGCAGAAATGGCAAGCACCGCCCCGGAAACGGGCGGTGTTTTTTTTGGGAGAAGATTTCTACCGATCTCGCCCCGACCCCATAGGCAGTTCCCGCGCGGCGTCCGTGGCGGCGCCGATTTTTGCGGCATAGCCGGTTCGAGCCGCGATGTCGTCATCGGAGATGATATGAACATCCAGGAGTCCGCCGGATCGGTACCCTGTCCGAAGCTTGTTGAGCTCGTCCAGGCACAGGCTCCAACCTTTGAGCCACTGATGCAGTTTCATCAATTGCTCGGGCGTGCCGCTGAAATTGACCAGCAGATTGATGTCGCTCTGGGCATGGGCCGTAGCGTTTTTCACACTCCCAAACAGGTACACTGCCTTGACTCCCAACTCGTCGGCGTCCATCCTCGCCGCAATCTGTTCGGCCATGAGCAAACGCCACCGCCAGAAGTTGTCTGCCCGACGTTCATGATGGACTACCCGGGGCTGGGCCGAGGATCGTTCGGTAACGGTCGACGGTTCTCCCAGCACACCAACTGCTCTATCCAGCTCGGCATTCATCAGGATCTTCAGTACCTGACCGCCGGTCGCCCGAGCGACATCGATAACCCGGACCGTCTCGGCGAGGGAAGCCAGTTCCGGAACAACGTCAGCAAACACATTGGGAGAATCGGTAAAAAAGGCCTCATTGAAAACCGCCCCCTTATCGTCGGGATACAGCGGCAAATAGCGTATTTGCGCCTCGACCAGATCCTGGAAGAAGTGGGTGCCAAACGAAAGATCCGGAACATAGTTGCCTTTTTTGCGGGCAACCTCTATGAGCATACTGGTATTGTTGATATGCGAATACGTGACATTGACGCCCAGCTTGATATCCCCCCGGCTGCCCCACCGGCCCGGCCCCATCAGGACAAACTGGCGCTTGGGCAGGATCTGGTTCAGGCGTCCCACCGCCTGCCCCACCGCCAGCAGGTCCTCGCGTGTGGATAGCCGGGCATACGCTTCTGGATCGATATAGACGATATGGGTGACATCCGGGATACGTCCGTTCGACACGTAGCGATTTGCTGAAAACAGCAGGTCTTCGTCGGGAATATCGGTCGGTATCTCCGCCGGAATTGCGGACTCATCGTAGCTCTGCGGGCGACACTGCAGCAAATACAGGTCTTTGCCATCGTGAGCAAACTCAATATCTACCGGTGTTTCCAGTTCCTCTTCAAGGACTGAGAGCATCGCCTGCACTTGCTCAATGAAGGGCGTGTTGGTAATCAAGCCCTCAAACGTTACAACCAGATCATCCTCGTCAAAATCGACCATGGCCCCTTGCGGTTTGCGAATATGGCCGTCCTGGTAAATAGATACGAGCTGGCTGGCCCGTGGAATCTGGTACCCAAACTCGCGCAGCAATTGACGGATACCGACCGTCTCAAACGTATTTTTCCGCATATTGATGACGTCGATCTTCTGCGGCGAGTATCGGGCGATGTCCTGGGGGGTGACGTTTACCCGCAGGCCCGGCTGACCGGGAGCCAGAAGAATGGGGTAGTCATCGCTGAGTCGGTCGACCGCTCTCGTTCCCAGCCCGGGCACAAGACGCACCAGACCGTCCTCCCGCTTGATGCGCGGCGACCAGCGGAATTCATTGCGGCTGAAAGCTACCCCGGCAAAGGTGGGCAGGAAGTAATCGCCGACCCGGGTGCCGACAACCTCCTGAATCATGATGCCCATTTCCTCGCCGTAATCGAGCAGGCCCCGTTCGGCGCGATACTCTATCGGATCGGGGCCGAACGTTGAGGCATACACTTCAGCCACGGCATCCAGGAGGGCCGAGAGCCGCTGTTTTTTGGACCCCTGGTTGGCCAGAAAGAGACTTTTGTATTTGCCAGAAAACGCGGCACCAAGGCTGTCTTCCAGCAAACTTGAACTGCGGACAATCAACGGGTGCCCGCCGAGTTCATCCAGCGCCATCGACAGCCCCTGGATGGTTTCGGGAGGGAACGTGGCGTTTTTGAAAGACTGCACCACGTGCGGGTACTCAAAACGAACCTGTGAAATCGGCTTGTATTTCTGTTCGACGATTTCGTCCAGGTCGTTGAAATGCATGAAATGCAGCAGCATATCCGAGGTTATATGCCAGGTGCGCGGCACCTTCACCCGTCCGATATGTGCATTCTGCTCGGCCTTTTTCGCCAGAATCTGCGACGCCAGATACAGGCCGGCGCTTTTGCCGCCCAGCTTGCCGTGACTCTGGGTGGAAAACACCAGACGGCGCAACAACTCGGAAAAGTCGCCTACATGTACGTGGCGTTTGGCCACATTGATGTAGTGCAACTGGTCGGACAGGAACCGCCGGATGAGCGAAACGGTAATGCCCTTTATTGCCGGAAGATTGAGATCCATCTTATCAGGCATCAAATTGTAATAGCGCCGAACCGCCTCACCAACCTCGGACAGAGGAAGATTGCGATTGAGGATCTGAACCTGGAAACTGAGCTTATCCTCCCGTATCCACTTCCTGATCTTCTTCAGCAGATCTTCCTGATCCATCGTATCCCCGGCGATTTCGAGAATACGGTCATCCATCCCCGGCGGGAGTTCATTGGATCGACTCAAGTAGGGACGGTTGGGATCTTTGAGCGTATCCTCAACGTCCGTACGTTGCTCCAGACTGGTGTCGTGCAGCAGTTCCTGGGCATCCTTCTCCCCGTTCCAGCACAGGTGATACAACAGGTGATTGACTATTCTCAGGTACAAATTACGATTGGTATTGCGGAGTACCTCGAGGATTGTCTTCCACTCACCGGCACCGTATTCTGCCTGTTCGGCGCGCTCACCGGTAAAAATCTCCTGCATGCGATTGTATTCAAGGAAGTGCCCCAGGCGCTTGGCGACGATTTTCAGGAGGCGAACTTCGGAATCGAGAAACGGCCCTTCATCGGCCAACGGCAGTTCCCGGGCATAGTAGACGCTGATGGTACCCAGCGCCCGCCCTTTGGACCGGACTTTTTCCGTCATGACCCAGGCCGACTCCCCGAAATCCGGGCTGAGGAAGACCTGGCGGTCAAAAGCTATGCGCACGCGGCAATGCTCGGGGAAACGCCAGCCCTGGGGAACCAGTTCTATCAGCCGGCGAATGACACGAGCCTCATCATTGCCCGGGAGGTTGAACAGCTCTTCTACCGCATACAGGCAATTGAGCTGCTGTGCCCGCGCTCGCAGCAAGTCCGTGGAAAGAAGGGGCAATTCCTCGTGAAAACTCATATCCCTGTCTTGTCCGCCATCGCTTCCTGTTGATTGTCGACACCGTTTCGGAGGAGCCTCTTCCCGACCGGTGTCCGGGCGAAGTGTCACCCGCCTCGTCAGGGCCAAGATAATATACCGCCCCGCCGTACCAAACACAAAACGGCCCCGATGATATCACCATCGGGGCCGCAGACCAAACTCTTTAGGTCGGGCTGATCAGGCGCATCAGGCCCAGCCGCGATCGCGGCAGGCCTTGGCGACCCGGTCAATAGCAATGACATAGGCGGCATCACGCATGTACAACTTGCGCTTTTTCGCAAGGTTGTGCACCGCGTGGAAAGCCGCTGTCATTTTGTTATCCAGCTTCTGCATTACTTCTTCGTGCTCCCAGAAGTAATTCATATTGCATTGCACCTGCTCAAAATAGCTGCAGGTCACGCCGCCGGCGTTGGCCAGGAAGTCAGGAATGTTGAACACGCCGCGTTCTTCCAACACCTTGTCGGCCGCCGGGGTGGTCGGACCGTTGGCGCCTTCGCAGACGATCTTGACTCGCTTGCTCATTTTCTGCACGGTATCGCCGGTGATCTGATTTTCGAGGGCCGCCGGAATCAGGATATCAACATCCTGTTCAATCCAGGCATCCCCGTCAAGAATCTCATACCCCATGTCTTTGACCCTGGCTTTGTCGATCCCGCCGAAACGGTCAGTGACACCCAGGAGCGCATCGACGTCCACGCCGTCGGCCTTTTTGAAGGCATACGAAGTCTGATCGTTCTGGTCCCAGCTGGAAACGCAAATGACTTTGCCGCCCAGCTCATGGTACAGCCGGATAGCGTACTGGGCGACATTACCGAAGCCCTGTACGGAAGCACACGTATCCTTGGGATCTATGCCCATTCCCTTGAGGGCTTCGCGAAGCGTATATACAACACCGTAGCCGGTGGCCTCGGTGCGACCCAGCGAGCCGCCGGAGCCCAGCGGCTTGCCCGTAATGAAGCCGGGGTACTTGCCGCCGTGAATGTGCTCGTATTCATCGAGCATCCACAACATATGCTGGGCGCTGGTCATAACATCGGGAGCCGGGACGTCCTGCACGGGTCCCACGTTGCGGGCCAGTTGACGAACCCAGCCGCGACAGATCTGTTCCTGCTCGCGAGCGGAAAGGTTGTGCGGATCGCAGATCACGCCACCCTTACCGCCGCCCAGGGGGATATCAACCACGGCGCACTTCCAGGTCATCCACATGGACAAAGCCCGGACCGTATCTACCGTCTCCTGGGGATGGAAGCGAATGCCGCCCTTGCACGGGCCGCGGGAATCATTATGCTGGACCCGGAAACCACGGAACACCTTGACGGCACCATCGTCCATCCGGACCGGAATGGAAAACGAATATTCTCTCAAAGGATTGCGGAGCAATTCTCTGGATGCAGAGTCGAGTTCGAGATAGTCGGCGACCTTGTCGAACTGAGCTTGAGCCATGTCAAATGGATTGAAGGACCCGCTAGACATAGTCTGCCCTTTCGTCTTTAGAGCTGGGCTCTACCGTTCCACGACGGCAGCTCCAGGATGTTTGCACCTGAACCATCGCCGTAGTTTGTTACTTTTTTCACGAAGGTGATATAGCCTTTTTTTCGAAATTGTCAAGGAATTACTAGCCCTCTTTTTGCCCCGATTTCAGCGACCGGGCGGCCCTTCGTGACCCCCGTAATCACGCCCGTACCACATTATTTGTCAACAAGTTACGCCGCAGCCCCGAAAGCCCGGCAGGAACGGCAGACAAAGGGCCGGTCCCCGGACAAATCAGATGCTGCCCGCGTTCCGGCCCGGTCGCTCGCCCGGCGCTTTTTGTGGCTACCGATATCGGACAGCACCACGGAGCGCCGTTGTCACAACCTGTCAACTACTTCTGCGCCAGTTGGCTCCGATACCGGTCGGCGCGCGAAATCAGCCCCATCAATTCAAGGACTTCCGGGGCCTCTGTTTCTACGTATACGTAGCTGGCCACCCGCAGAACGTCATTGAGGTCCCGATCCCGTGCCCAGTAGGACCCGCGCAGCACTTCAGCGAACTCCGCGGCTGCGGCCGCCAGTCGGAGTCCGGTGGAGGCCTGGTCCAGATCACTAACGAGAAGATCCGGTGATATCACCCGTGATACCTCATGCACTTCGTTGGTCCTGGGTGCCTTGTATCGGATGAACACCTCGCCGAAAGCGGCTTCGGTCGCCGGCTCGTGCAGTTTGATTTCATAGAGGGCCGTCACCCTGTGGCCGGAACCCAATTCTCCCCCGTCCTCTTTGTCATCGCGAAACTTCTCATCAGGCACATCACGGTTTTCGTACCCCAGCAGCCGGTAACTGCGAACAACCCGTGGATCAAACGCAACCTGCAATTTGACATCGCGAGCGATGACTTCCAGAGTGCCGGTGAGATTGTCGACGAATATCCTCCGGGCCTCCTCGTCGTCATCGACATAGGCGTAGTAACCGTCGCCCTTATTGCCGAGCTTCTCGAGCATGACGTCGTTGTAGTTGCCCATGCCGAAACCGATAGACGACAGAGTGATACCCTTTTCCGCGTGGGAACGAATATACTTCACGATACCGTCCGGGTCGGTGAGGCCGTTGTTGGCCACGCCGTCCGAGCAGAGGATTACGCGGTTGATTTTGTTCCGATCGAATGACTCTGCCGCCAGTTCATAACCACGCTTGATACCGGCGTTCAGGTTGGTGGATCCACCGGCGTGCAAGCCGTCGATAGCACTGAGGATCAAGTCCCTGCGCTTGATTGATGTCGGTGCCAGGCGGGTTGCGGACACATTCTCAAAAGTGACTATGGCCACCCGATCATCCGCGGTAAGTTGCTCGACCAGCATCCTGAGTGCACTTTTTACGCTCCCGAGACGGTTGCCGCCGCGCATAGATCCGGAGACATCCACCACAAATACGAGATTCGCCGCTCGGCGCTGTTCCGGTCGGATTTCTCGTCCCTGGATGCCAATGCGGAGCAGCCGCATGTTGGCGAAGCCGAACGGCGACGGCGCACCGTCGACAGTGATACTGAAGGCATTTGTGGTCGGTTTGTCGTAGCCGTAGTCGAAGTGGTTGACAAACTCCTCGACCCGAACCGCCGCCTCTGGCGGCAGATTACAGTCGTTTAGATACTTGCGGACAACGGTATACGAGCCGTCGTCAACATCGGCGGCAAACGTCGAGAGACTGTCATCCTCCGTGTCAACGAATGGATTCACACCGTGGTGTTCGAAGAACATGGCCGAATAGGGCACGTTATTGACGGTCTTATTGCCCCCGTGGGGGTATGGATTGACACTGGGACACTGGGTGTTGCCGGCGTTCCCCTGGCCAACAGGACGACCGGTCTCGAGACTGCCGCCCACAGCGCCGGAGCCACCCAGGGGATCGGCAATGGGCACACCGTCTATGATATATGCTACCTCACCGGCGCGACCACCGCGCACAAACACTTCGCCCGATGCGTTGGTCTGCACACCGCTGACCTGCTCCAGGAGCGCATCCACGCTCTGCACCGGCTTCAAGGTGATCACCTCCTGGCTGATGCACACTTCGTTTAAGGCACCCGTCTTGTCCAGCGTCGGCCGCACTCCAATCACATTGATGACCTCACCCAACTCCGTTGTGGCCTCACTCATTTTCACATCAACTCGGCTTGTGGAGTCGACTGCCACGGTTACCTTCTCAATCCTCACCTGGTTGTACCCCACGCTGCTCACTTTCAACGTGTAGACGCCCGGTTCCAGGCGGTTTATCTGATATTCCCCCTCGAAGTCTGTTGATGCCCCAAAAAGAGTGCCCTCGATCTGAATCGAGGCTCCGATGATCGGCTCACCGGATTTGGCATCGGTTACCGTGCCGACAATGCGGCCGACGTTTCCGGCGTAGGCTGCAACGAGCAGCACAAGGCCGATTCCGCTGAAGACAGTCCAGCGAAGAATGGTAGTGGTACGCATAGCACACCTCCCATGCAGAAGTTACGATTGATTCGTCGCGAGGGGATGACACCCTAAAGACGGACTGGCTACCAGGATTGTGCAACGCAATGACTCCCCCACAAAAACACCTCCGCCGGTTTGACCGGCGGAGGCGGTAATCTCAACTGGTTGGGTCAGCTATGATGCCTGACGCAACGCCGGACGGGCCGCGGTGCGCGGGAGGTCCCGATGACACCGCTCACCGTTCTCTTTGATGATGCGGGCCGGGGTGCCGGCGACCGTAACATTCGACGGGACATCACACATCACGATGAAGCTATTGGCACCTATCATGACATTGTCCCCGACTGTCAACGGTCCGAGAAGGGTCGCACCGGTACCGATGTAGACATTGTCGCCCAACGTCGGGTGACGTTTGCCGTCGTGCTTGCCCGTCCCACCGAGCGTGACATTGTGGAATATCACGCAGTTCTTTCCGATGATGGTTGTCTCACCAATGACCACACCCATGCCGTGGTCGACAAAAAAGCCGGGACCGATTGTGGCGCCGGGGTGTATCTCCAGACCGGTCATGAAGCGGTTGATCTCGGAGAGCAGTCTTGGCAAGAACGGGACACCCAGTTTGTGTATGAAGTGGATGAAGCGATGAGCCACTATCGCCCGGAAACCGGGGTACAGGAGTACCTCCAGGTTGCGGGCGGCCGGATCGTTGCGATAAATCGCTTTGGCGTCTTCAATTAGTGCTATCATCGGTGGTCTGGTTTCCTATCTTCTCGTCAATACAGTTATTCGTCTTTCACAAACAACGGCGTGGACACATAGCGCTCACCTGTGTCGCAGACCGTAGTCACAACATTTTTGCCCGGTCCCAGTTTGCGCGCCACCTGCAGTGCCGCCCAGACAATCGCGCCGGATGAGATACCGGCCAGAATCCCTTCCTCAGATGACAGCCGCCGGGCGACAGCCAGAGCATCGTCTTTGTCAACCGTCATCACCTCATCCACCACGGAGGCGTCGTAGTTATCCGGCACAAAGCCGGCGCCGATGCCCTGCAACGGATGCGGTCCCGGATCGCCTCCGGACAGCACCGGAGACAGGGCGGGTTCAACCGCGACTATGCGGCAACCGGCATACTTCTGCTTCAACACACTGCCGGTACCGCTTATCGTTCCCCCGGTGCCAACACCGGCCACAAACGCGTCAAGGTGTAACTCGGCCATATCCTCAATAATCTCCGGACCGGTGGTTAGCCGGTGGATCTCCGGATTGGCCGGGTTCGAAAACTGACGGGGCTGAAAACAACCGTCGGCCGCAGCCAGCTCGGCAGCTTTGGCGATGGCCCCTTTCATGCCTTCCGGTCCCGGCGTCAGCACTACTCTGGCGCCGAACATCTTTAGCAGGGCGCGACGTTCCACGCTCATGGTCTCCGGCATCGTAAAGATGCACTTGTACCCTCGAGCCGCGGCCGCCATCGCGAGGGCGATTCCCGTGTTGCCCGACGTTGGTTCAACCACGGTCATCCCCGGCTTCAGGGCACCGGACTTCTCCGCGGCTGTTATCATGGCCACACCGATTCTGTCCTTGACCGACCCACAAGGATTAAACGACTCCATTTTCGCAAACACGGTTGCATCCTCGGCGGATGTCAGTCGGTTCAGGCGAACCAGCGGGGTCCGTCCGACAGTCTCTAGAATGTTGTCAAACCTCATGGGGGGTACCTCATTTAGTATATCGTTAAGATTCGTGTCCGTCATTAGCTTTTGCGGCAAACAGTGCTTACCGACCGGACCCCGATCGGACCGGACAGGCAGGACCATGGATATAGAAACAAAACAAGGGCAAAAATGATCCCGTATTCTACTTGCCTTTTTCGCGGGTAATTGGACCTTCAGAGGGACGGAGGATCAGGAATCGGCCGCAGTCGTCACGTCAATGCCTTGCCGGGTTGTCAGAACATCGCTCACCGCCCGGCACAGTTCACCGGGTCGGAACGGCTTGGCAACCACGCCGTGGAACCCATAGGATTCATACTCGGCCATCACCGGGTCATCGGAATAACCGCTGCAGACTATCGCGCGCACAGTCGGGTCGATTTCGGCCAGGCGCCGGACCGTCTCAAGGCCGCCGAGGCCATCGGGAACAACCAGATCCAGGATCACCAGATCGAACGGTGTGCCGGCGTCCCGGGCTTCCCGATACAGCTCGAGGGCCTCACTGCCGTCGCAGGCACAGGTGACCCGACAGCCCTGCCGGGAGAGAATCTTCGCTGTCAGGTTGCGAATAACGGGTTCGTCATCCATCACCAGAATCTTCCCTGCGCAGGGAGCCTGGCGACGCTGCGCGATTGTCGGAAGCGGCGACATGGCGCGCGCGGCGGGCAGGTAGAGTCGGACGGTGGTGCCGGCGCCCTCAGTTGATTCCACTTCGATATGACCGCCGTGTTTTTTAACGATCGAATACGTAGCCGCCAACCCCAAACCGCTGCCCGCCTTTTTAGTCGAAAAGTACGGGTCAAAGATCTTCTGCAGGTTCTGCGGCGGAATCCCAACGCCGTCGTCGGCCACAATAACTCGTACGAAGCGGCCATTCGATGGGAGGAGACTCCCGGCTGTCTGAACGACCACGTAGTCGGTCATAACGCGCAACGTACCGCCATCGGGCATCGCCTGAATGGCATTGACAGCCAGATTCTGGATAGCCTGCGAGAGTTGCCCCGGATCCACCTCAACCTGATGTTCGGCGGGGGCAAAATCAAACACTGCCGATGAGGCGGTTCCCCGCAGGCACTTCAGCACCACCTCCCGAACCAGATCGTCAATGACAACCGATTCTTTTACCGGATCGCCGCCATCGGAAAAGGTGAGCAATTGGCGGGTCAGTTCCTTGGCGTGTATGGCCGCCGATTCGGCATCGCCCAGCAGTCCGGCTATGTCGGTGTCGGCTCCCGCTTCCTGACGGGCGAGCGCGATGTTGCCCAGAACACCGGTGAGCAGGTTGTTGAAATCGTGTGCCAGGCCGCCGGCCAGGACCCCCACCGAATCGAGCTTCTGTGCCTTGAGGAGCTCCTCCTCGTGCTTCTTCCGGTCCGTGATGTCTATCAGGACACCCCGCAAAGAGTTTTGCCGGCCCCTCAGGATGGCGCGGGTAGCATGAACGGTAACCGGGAAGGTGCTTCCGTCGTCACGGCGCGCCTCGTATTCGCGGATTCCCAGGCTCTCACCGGCCAGAATACGATCCATATCCTCTCGCGCTCGTTGCCGATCCCGGATATCGATGAGATCGAGGATGTTCAGAGACGTAGTACGTTCCTGCGGCATCCCGAAATACTGAGCCACTCGTCGATTGGCAAACTTCAGGTTGCCCTCGGCATCGGCTTCAAAAATAGCCTCGGGTGCCATCTCCGCAATGTCTCTGAATTGCTGTTCACTTTGACGGAGTGCTTCCTCGGCCCGGCGACGGTCGGTGATGTCTATCAGAAAACCCTCGAAGCCAATCGTTTGACCGGCTTTGATGACAGGGTTGGCCGAAAAGACATGATAGCCTATGGCTCCGTCGCAACACTTACGAGCAAACTCACAACTGTGTATACTGTCGCCGCTGAGCAGGTTGCTTAGTCGATCATCAATCTGTTCGGCGGTCTCGTCCGGCTGAGTTATCGAGAAGTGCCTGCCAATGATCGCGTCCCGGCTGGTATACTTGTGCATTCTGAGCCAGGCATCATTGACATATCGATAGTTGCCGTCGCAATCGACGAAGAAGTACCCGGCGGCGCTGGCATCGATGATGTTTCTAAACCGCTCCATGCTTTCCTGGAGAGCGGTCTCGATATGTTTTCGTTCGGTGATGTCGGTAATCAAGCCCTCCAGGGCTTCCAGTTCGCCGGAATCCGAAAACACGCCACAACCCTGCTCCCAAACCCACTTCTCTTCACCACTTCGTGTTGCGATTCTGTACTCCAGCGTGAAAGCATGTTTGGCAGCCAGGGCATTCTCGATTTCCTCCCGGACAAGGTTCTGGTCATCGGGATGGATCAGGTCCTGATAACTCTTCACCGCGTTATGGTATAGTTGTTCGGGATCGTATCCGGTCAGAGCATTGCAACCATCGCTAATGAACTCCATCGTCCACTGGTCATCATGGCGACACCGATAGGCCATCCCCGGCAGATTGCTCATCAACGTCGCCAGCTTGCGCCGGCTCTCCTTGAGAGCCTGCTCGGCCAGGCGATGCTGCCGTCGGTTGGCGGCCTCCCTCAGCTCACGATTGATGGCGGGCAGCAGGCGAGTCAGATTGTCTTTTACAATGTAGTCATGGGCGCCGGCCTTCATGCAGTCAACAGCAGTCTCCTCGCCGATCGCACCGGAGACTATGATGAACGGAAGGTCAAGACCGCCGCTTTGGATGACGCGCAACGCATCCAGAGCACTAAAACCGGGAAGGTTGTAATCGGCGATCACCGCATCCCAGATCTGGTCTGAGAGTGCCGTTGTCATCGAGTCGAGGCTGGCGACTCTCAGGGTTTGAATCTCCCAGTCGCCCAGACTCAACTCACGAGATATGAGAATAGCGTCGTCCTCGGAATCCTCCACCATGAGTACCCGCAAAACGCGCGATTTCTTGTCCTGTGCATGCCGCCGGCTGGCGGCATTACCATCGGTCATGCTGTCTTCCCCAGTCACTCGGAGTACCTTGACTGCTCCTGCGACACATCTGACCGCAGTTGTTACACTGCATCTTCTATTCAGTTTTGATCGGCAAACCCCCGGTGCTCACTGGAGTCCCCTGCAAGCCGGCATCGAGCGGGCAATTGCCGCTCGTGGTAGCTTACATAGAGTGTCGGCAGAGCGAGGGTGGGCTTTGACTCTGCCTGTAGCAGGGTGTCAGGATATGTCCGAATTTGTTCGTTCTGGACTGAATAGGGCAACCGTCCTCCTGATGCTCATCAGCAGCATCTGTGGGCCACGGACGTTTCGGCCTTGCCTAAACATAATCCGGACATAATATTGCCTTCCTGAAAATGAAACCCGGTCAAAGGATACAGTAGATGGCGGAAAAGTATATCTTCACGATGCTCGGCCTGAACAAAAGTTACGGTCACAAGCATGTCCTGAAAAACATCAATCTCTGCTTTTTTCCCGGAGCCAAAATCGGCATTGTGGGCGAAAACGGTTCCGGTAAATCTACCGTCTTACGGATCATGGCCGGCCTGGACAAAGAGTTTCAGGGACAGGCGGAGATCACTCCCGGGTATCGATCGGGTTTTGTGGCCCAGGAGCCGGAGCTGGATGACAGCCAGACAGTGCACCAGGCCATTGAGGGAGCGTTCGGAGAGGCTAAAGCCCTGCTGGACAAATACAACGGTCTGGCCGACAACATGGCCAACCCCATGTCCGACGAAGAAATGCAGAAAACCATGGACCAGATGGGAGAACTGCAGGACAAGCTGGACACCCTGGACGCCTGGAATCTTGATCAGCACATACGGGTGGCCAGCGATGCCCTCTGTCTGCCCGATGATGACCGTATTGTGGGCACCCTGAGCGGCGGTGAGCGACGGCGTGTGGCGCTCTGCCGCGCACTTCTGGAAAAGCCCGATCTGCTGCTCCTGGACGAACCAACCAACCATCTGGACCCCGAGACCGTTGCCTGGCTGGAGAGCCAACTCCGCGAGTATCCCGGAACCGTGATCATCGTAACGCACGATAGATATTTCCTGGACAACGTCACAGCCTGGATTCTGGAGCTGGACGGCGGTCACGGCATTCCGTGGGAGGGGAACTACTCGTCCTGGCTGGAGCAGAAACTGGCCAAATTGGCGGCCCAGGAAAAGAAGGAGTCAGCTCGCGGTCGTGCCCTGGGACGAGAACTGGAGTGGATTCGGATGAATCAGGGCGACCGTCAGGAGATGGCCCGCCGGCGTATACGTGAGTATGAACAACTGGTGGCGCGCGAAACCGCATCCCTACGCGGCGACGAAAGCGTTATCCAGATAGCCCCCGGTCCGGATCTGGGCGATCAGGTCGTCCTCTTCGAAAACGTATCAAAAGCCTTTGGCGACAACAACCTGTTTGCCGACCTGTCGTTCACCGTCCCCCGCTCGGCGGTCGTAGGCTTGGTGGGGCCCAACGGCACAGGCAAATCAACTCTCGTCAAGATGATTACGGGTAGCGAGACACCCGATGCGGGTACGCTCACGATCGGCCCCAGCGTCCAGATGGCCTATGTGGACCAGGAACGTGAGGCGCTGGACGGCGACCGAAGTCTGGTGGAAGAGGTGGGCGAAGGAGCCGATGAGATCCTGATTGGTGGACACGCCGTGCCGGT
>JAHIVM010000515.1 GCA_018816665.1 Candidatus Zixiibacteriota bacterium | reverse complement strand
CGATGCGGAATCGATGCCCCACTGGGCGATCTCCCGCAGACGAACCCATTGCGAAAACGTTATGTCTCCCAGACACAACGCCTCATCGAGTTCGTCCACCGACGGAATAACCGTCCGGGACAACTCCTGAGACGCGGTGACAAGCGCGGCGGTCAGACAAACCGAGGCGATCACCACCGGAACTACCGATTTCACCTGATGCTACTTCAGATCGTACTTCTTCAATTTCCGGTACAGCGTGCGTTCGCCGATACCGAGTTTCCTGGCCGTTTCTTTCCGGTTACCACCGGTTTCTTCAAGCACCTGCTCTATAAGTGCCTTTTCCATGTCTTCCATAGTCGAACCGTGATCGGCGGCGGTGGCGTTCACGTCGCCGGTTGCAATCTCAACCTCGCTGGGCAAATGCGAAACGATCAGATTGCGCAGATGACGGATTTCGTTGCCGAGCGAAAGAATAGCCCGATAAATCAACTCCTGCCCGGCCTGATCCGGAGTACGACCGGTAGATACCGGCAGGTGAGTCGACGTTGAATGCTGTTCGGCAAGAAACCGATCAACATCGGCGGCATCAACCAGCCCGGTCGGTTTCAATGCCGCCATGCGCGACACAAAATTCTTCAACTGGCGCACATTGCCCGGCCAGTCATACTTCATCAATTGGGCGAGAGCCGAATCGGTGTAGTCCAGACCGGTCTGATCGCGCCAGAAAAACTGCAGCAACGACTGAATGTCACCCTTGCGCTCCAAAAGCGATGGGACGATCAGCTTCACCGCGCTGATGCGATAATACAGATCCTCGCGGAACGTCCGTTCGCTTATGGCCTCTATCAGGTCCCTGTTGGTGGCAGCAAGAACTCGCACGTCGGCCCGACGAGGGACCGATGATCCCACCGGATAATACGTACCGTCCTCAAGCACCCGCAGCAGTTTGACCTGCATATCCGGCTTGGTCTCGCCGATTTCGTCGAGGAATATGGTTCCGCCTTCGGCCTTAAAAAACAGGCCCTCGCGTTTGCCCACCGAACCGGTAAAGGCGCCCTTCTCGTGTCCGAACAACTCGGACTCAAGCACGCCCTCGGCCAGTGCACCGCAGTTCACCGCCACAAACGGCTGCTGCGATCGGCCGGAATCCTCATGCAGCGCCCGCGCCACCAGTTCCTTGCCTGATCCCGAGGGCCCCACTACCAGCACCGACACATCGGTGGGAGCGACCCGTGAGATGGTCCGCGCCAGTTCGCGAATGGCCGGAGACCGTCCGACAATACCGTATCGCCGTAATGTCTCCTTGTCGTGCAGTATGCGCTTGATTTTCTTCTTGATGCCGTCATGACCCAGATCCAGCGGCACGCTGCCGTCAAAAAAATCCTCCATCTGGCTGTCCACCGTCGGTGACGAAGTCAACCTCCAAACATCGGTAAGACCGTTGTTACGGCGAATCCGCGTGGCTACCTTCATGTTCACGTCATGGCGGTGTTCATCGACCAGGATCAGGTCGACCAATCGTTCCTTGGCCACCTGGTACGCCTCGGAGACCTCATGGATCACCATGCCCAGAGAGCCCCAATCCAAATCGGCGCTTCCGGCCGGAGATGATTTAGACAGAAGGATTAGATTCATAGTATCGTCACCACAGACAGTCCTATGGGCACGGCATCATGTCCAAGGACCACCAGTCAACGCTTGCGCTTCTTTTTCTTCTTGTTCAGATCGCGGCCGAACTCCCGCATACCGGCCGGCGCCGGTTTCGGTAATTTTGCCTTTTTGCCCGTCACGAACAGGTCTATCTCACGGCGGCCGATATCCACCTTCATGATGCCTACCCGGACAGCGTCGCCCATGCGATACGTGTGTTTGGTTCGACGGCCTATCAAACGATAGCTCTCCTCGTCGTAACGATAGTAGTCATCATCGATAGTCGACACCCGCACCATTCCCTCGGCCCCGGTGCTCCCCAGACGTACAAAAAATCCGTAGGGCGCCACACCCGAGATAACCCCGTCGTATTCGTCGCCGAGATGCTTGGCCATGAACGCCACCTGCTTGGACTTGACCGCGTCACGCTCGGCTTGTTCGGCATGACGTTCCGTTTCCGAACAATGCTTGCTCGCGAAATCGATCGTGGTATTTACTTTACGGGCGTAGGCAACCGGGTACTTGCCGCCCTTCAGTTTGCGTAACAGACGGTGTAACAGCAAGTCGGGATAGCGCCGTATGGGCGACGTAAAATGCGTGTAATGCGTGAAGGCCAGGCCGAAATGCCCGATATTCTCCCGCTGGTAGACGGCTTTCTGCATGGAACGAAGCATCAACTCGTTTATGAAATCCGCCTCGGGCGTGTCCTTGATTCTCTCCAGAAATCGTGAAAACTGAATCGGCTTGATCGTTTTGGAGGCGGGAAAACGATGCCCCAGTCTGTCCATCATGGTTGAGAAAGCCTCCAGCTTCTCCATGTCGGGCTTCGCGTGCACACGGTAAATGAACGACTGCCCCCTGCGGAACACCTCAAGGGCAACCGCTTTGTTGGCCGCCAGCATGAACTCCTCGACCAGCCGATGCGATTCCAGCCGCACGCGATGCCCCAGTTCCAGCACCTCGCCCCTGTCGTTGAGAATGATTTTTGCCTCGGGCAGATCAAAGTCCAGCGATCCGTCCGTAGCCCGTTGACGAGTCAGCAGACGAGCCAGTTCGCGCGCCACGGTCAGGTTTTCCGCGACCCGCTCAATCCGGGCACCACCGTCCTTGCCATCGAAATAGTCCTGTACTTCCTCGTACGACAGACGGGCATTGGACTTGATGACCGTGTCTTCGATTTTCCATTTGAGCATCTTGCCCTGTTGGTCGAACTCCATAAACACCGAGTGGGCGAGGCGCCGACGGTTCGGTTTCAGGGAACACATGTCGTTGGACAGCACCTCGGGCAACATCGGGATAACCATACCGGGCAGGTAGACGGAATTACCGCGCTCCAGCGCCTCAATATCCAGGGCGGAACCTTCCTTGACAAAAAAGCTCACATCGGCGATGTGAACTCCAAGGCGGTAGCCCTTCGCCGTACGCTCAACATTGACTGCGTCATCGTGATCCTTGGCATCGGCCGGATCGATCGTGTAGATACATTCCCTGGTGAGATCAAGCCGCTGCTTCTGCTCTTCATCCGTGCCGGTCGCGGCCGCCCGTTCGGCAGCCTCAAGAACGGTCGGCGGGAACTCATCGGGCAGACTGTAAGCACGCATGACGGTCAGCATATCCACGCCGGGGTCGGTAGGGAAACCAAGCCGCTCGACCACCTTGCCCTCGGGATTGCGGTTGGCATCTTCCCACGAAGACAACTCGACTACCACCCGTTCGCCGTCCTTTGCCTGCAGGCTGAGGTCCGACGGAATATAGAAATCCCGGTGGATTCTGGGATTGTCCGGCTGCACTATCAGGAAATGGCGTTCGCGACGAAACGTCCCGACTATCCGGCGGGCGGCCCGTTCCACGATTCGGATGACCTGCCCGGCCGGTCGGCCCAGCCGATTGCCCTTCAAACGAACCATGACTTTGTCACCGTCGAGAGCAGTTTTCAGGTCGTGCGGGGAAATGAGAATGTCTTCTTCATCACCCTCCTGCAACAGGAATCCGGTGCCGGTTCGAGTGACGGCCAGGATTCCAACCAGAACACCGAGTTTGGTCGACACCCCAACCCGGCCGCGTTTCAGCCGCACCAGGTCACCGCTATCTATGAGTCGCTTGATGGTCCGGCGAAATTGGGAGTAATCGTGGTCTTCGATAAACAGAGCTTTGGCCAGCTCTTTGACTTTCATGGGTCGATCGGCCCGTGACTGGATGAACTCCAGAATTGTTTTTTGATCCATTGGCATACTGCAAAGCTACCTACAGCAATAGCTTAAGTCAAGGAAATCTGCCACTTTGGCAGATTTTCGAGGGATCCGTGTCGGCGCTGACGGCCATCCGCCAAACACAAAAACGGCCCGCCGCAGGGCAGGCCGTTTCGAGAAGGTTAATCCCGGAGAGAAAGAGAGTATCAGAATCCGCCGCGACCACCGCCGCCTCTGCGACCACCATCGTTGCGCATACCCTTGCCGGACCCGTCTTTCCCGCGCTCCTTGCGCAACGTATCCAGCTTTTCGGTCTGCTCGGGAGTAAGGACAGATTTCATGGCCTCGTGATGACGGTACATCTCCTTGGCCATATTGCCCTTCAGGCGCGTCACCACGTCGATCTGGCTGAGGACTTCAGATTCCGAGGCATCACCCTTCTTCAGGGTCCGTAGCTTCAGGGCAGCCTTCTGCATTTCGGCCTTGCGATCGATGTTGGCATTCTGGAAGTCCAGACGCAACTTCTCAAGCGTCTCGATCTGGGTATCGGTGAGTTCCAGGTCGTCGGCAAAACGCATCAGCGCCAAGCCGCCGCCCATGCCACCACGCTCGCCCATTCCACCGCGCATGCCGTGACCGCAATTCATTCCCTGACCGTGACCGGGACCGGGACCACGGAAGGTACCGTCACAGTCACCTTTCCCCTGATAACCCTGGGCCAGCAGACTGGCCGGTGCGGCAAGTGCCAGCACCATCAGTAGTACGATTGTCTTTTTCATGGTTCTGTTCTCCTTACTATTACACATTACTCGTTGTCACACACTATTCTGACGTGTCGGTCCCTCTCCCCGAGGGTTACCGACCTCCCTGGTTCTGCTGACGTCGCTGCTGGAAGGAACGTACCTGATCCAGCAGTTCGGCCTCGAACCGATCCTGAAAAATCACCATCCGGGCCAATTGCTCGGCGGTGAGAATCGTCTTCATCTCCTTGATATAAGCGTCCATTTGCTGCTGTCGGCCCCGTTCATTCTCAGAAAATCTGTCCACCAGTTGCAACAGATCTTGCTCGGTTACCGAACTGTCCTGCAACCTGGCTGAAAGATCGTTTACAATCTGTCTGCGCGTCGCTTCGAACTCGTCCTGTTGCTTCCGCATCTTGCGAAAGGCCGAAAGGAACTCCGTCTCCTGATCCTCGGTCAAATCCAGTGCTTCGAGCAACTTGAGCATACGAAGCTGCTCAAGATGCTTCTGCCGGCGCTGATGTCCCCGTCCGGGAGGAGGCGGCGGACCGGCCTGGGCAAGCATGATTTCCATGCCGGACGGCACCGACGAAAGGGCGCACGCCAGCATGGCATCCGCGCCGCAGGTCTGCGTGCAGCCGGTATCCTGGGCCGAGGTCATACCGGCCATCAGGACTATGACTGCCGCCGTTACTATGTAGACAATCCGTGTATTCACAGTATTTCCCCTACATCAAGGTTCTCCATCAAATACTCGAGCTCATCGTCCGTGAGATCGTCAAGCAAAGCCTCGCCGGCTCCGTACACACTCCGACGGGCGTAGTCTTCTATGAGAATGTCCACGGTTTCATCATCCAGCGTGAGCGTGGTATCACTCAACCAGCTATCAACCTCGGCAACATACCCAACGCTGACCGGATCGGTGGTCCCGTTCAGATCGTGACTGCCGACCTGGTACGACACATACGAAGCCGCTACGAGGACGACTCCGGCCGCCACTCGAGTCAGGTACCGCATCCACGAGAGATTGACTACCGGTCGAGACTCCCGGCCGGATATCTGCGCCGTGACTGCATCAACAGCATCTTCAACATTGAAATGGAAGTCGCTGTCGGAACCAAGCTGTCCGGTCAGTCCGTTGAGTTCATCGTGAAACCGACGGCAGGACTCACACGCAGCCAGGTGCTCAGGCAGTCCATCAACAAGCTCATCGCCGCCGAACGACAGCTCCACATGTTCTCTGGCTTCTTCGCAGGTCATGACTTCCAGCCTTTCTCCCGCGCGTGATCCCGCAGTTTGCTAACTGCCTCCCGGTACCCGGTTTTCACGGTTCCAAGTGCCCGGCCCGTTACCGTGGCAATCTCATCAAAACTCATCTGGCTGTAAAAGCGGAGATTGAAAATCATCCGCTGCTGTGGTGGCAGCGTGGCCATGAACGCAAGAACTCCGTCGGCCAGGTCCCGGCGCGACAACTCCTCTTCCGGCGTGATCGCCGAACCCTGCCGATCAGCCTCTTGTATCACGACTTCGTCGGACACAACCAGTCGACGGTTGGCCTTCAGGAAGTTGAGCGTTTTGTTGACGGCAATGCGGTAGAGCCAGCTCGTGAAACCGGCCTCTCTGCGGTAGGAACGAATATTCTGCCAGGCCGACAGGAAAGTCTCCTGAGCCAGGTCCCGGGCCGACTCGCGGTCACCCGTCATCCGATATGCTACTGCTGCTACCTGTGTCATAAGTTGCCTCACAAGAGCGGAGAAGGCATCCTTGTCGCCATCAACCGCCCGTTCAACCAGTCTCTCAAGTTCCTCTCGGGCTTCATCGATCATGTTGTCAAACTCTGCAAATATGACAATCGGGGCGACAAAAAGATTAATCCGGATACAATCGGACAAAAAAAGGGCCGGAAGTTACTCCAGCCCTTCAGTATAGCTTGGTGTCAGGATTAGTCTCGACGGCTTCGTTCCAGGACCTTGCTGTAATGGGCGAAGTCCTCCAGAACCTTGCCGGTGCCGCGAACAACACAGGTAAGCGGATCCTCGGCGATATTCACCGGCAGGTTGGTTTCCTGGCGCAGCCGCTTGTCCAGTCCGCGCAACAGGGCGCCGCCACCGGTAAGAATGATACCGCGCTCAAGAATGTCTGAGGCCAGTTCCGGGGGAGTCCGTTCCAACGCCTGGCGAACCGCCTCGACTACGATATCCAGCGTTTCCGAAAGCGCCTCGCGCACCTGCACCGAGGACAACTTCAGGTTTTTCGGCACGCCGGCCACGAGATCCCGGCCTTTGACTTCCATGGACAGTTCCTTGTCCAGCGCAAAGGCCGAGCCTATTTTTATTTTGATGTCCTCGGCCGTCAATTCACCAATCAGCAGGTTGTAGTTCTTTTTGAGATACGAAATGATAGCGTCGTTGAATTCATCACCGGCCACGCGGATCGAGGTATCATTCACAATGCCGTTGAGGGCAATGACCGCGATTTCCGACGTACCGCCGCCGATATCAATAATCATGATACCGGTCGGTTGATCCACCGCCAGACCGACCCCAATCGCCGCCGCCATAGGCTCCTGCAATAGATACACCTCGCGAGCGCCGGCGTTTTCGGCCGAGTCGCGCACCGCGCGCTTTTCAACTTCGGTAATCCCCGACGGCACGGAAATGACTACCCGGGGTTTCATCAGGTACTTGTGTTTGACCACACGGCGTATAAAATCGGCAATCAGTTTCTCAGACATTTCAAAATCGGCAATCACGCCGTCTTTGAGCGGTCGTATCGCCTCAATGCCACCGGGTGTGCGCCCGGTCATTTCCTTGGCTTGCGATCCGATAGCCAGAATTTTGCCGGTGCTTTTTTCCACCGCCACTACCGACGGCTCATTCAGCACGATGCCCTGATTGCGCACATATACAACCGTGTTGGCAGTACCGAGGTCTATGCCAATGTCATTGGAGAGAAGATCGAAGAACCCCAAGGTAATTCCCTTTAACCTCTGTGTCTATCGCACAATTGACCGACATCCCGGCCGGTCGTGTATATACATAGTATCGAAAAAAGTTCGCCGTAGTTTAGTAGCTAAATCTCTGTGAGGCAACAAAAAAAGCCCTCACCCGCGCCCCGGCGGCGCCCGCCGCGAACTTTGTGGGTCCGGATGATCAACGGCCCTCGGCGTCCAGCACCACCAGCAATTCCTGAAAGTCCGCCGGAGGTTCGGCCGCAAAGTCGAGGGCCTCCCCGGTTATCGGATGAACAAACACCAGCCGACCGGCATGAAGGGCCTGTCGCTGAAGCACGCCGAGTAGCTTCTGTGCCAGTGGACGTTCCGGGCCAAAAATACCCCGATGCCACTTTTCCCGACCGCCGTACTCCGGGTCTCCGAAAACCGGATGACCCAGATGCGAAAAATGCACCCTGATCTGATGCGTTCGACCCGTCTGCAGCACAATCTCGACAAGATCGTAAGACCGGTATCGATCTTTCAGGGTGTAGTCGGTTACTGACTCCCGGCTGTTTTGATTGGTCACTGCCATGCGTGTGCGATGACGCAGCGATCGGCCAATAGGCAGGTCGATTCGTCCGCTCTCCTCCGCCAGGTGGCCGCAAATCAAAGCCAGGTACTGGCGCTTGACCCGGCGTTCCTGAATGGCCTGTTGCAGGAGTCCGTGCGTCTCCTCGGTACGGGCGATGATCAGCAAGCCCGACGTGTTTTTGTCCAGACGATGCACGATCCCCGGACGGTCGCTCTCGCCGCAGTCGGGCAGG
>JAHIVM010000514.1 GCA_018816665.1 Candidatus Zixiibacteriota bacterium | reverse complement strand
GGCCGTCGAGACAGGAGCCGGAAAAGGGGGCTTAGTCGGCGGTGGTGCCGCTTTCCGGCGTACTCCTCTATTTCCCTTCGCCAGGGCGTGCAGAGTGATCGATTTATCGCTTGTGTCGATTACACAGGTGAGGTATACCATTACGCTTTGGACCGTGAACTCGGTCAGTTGGTGAAAGAAGGGTTCTGGTGAGCGACTACAACGGCGTAGAGCAGGCGCGGCACGACCGGCACGGACGGTTTTCGCTGCTATCCCCCCTGGTATGGGAGGGTGGTTACGCCAACCTTTTTGTGGTGCTCACAGGTGGTGCCTTTCTCACCGGTATGGCCTTGTTTTTTGGAGCCGGTGACTTCGTGATCGGCCTGCTGACGGCGGCGCCCTTTCTTATGCAAAGCGCCCAGTTGTTGGCACCGTTTGCTTTTCGCAGTCAGTCCCACAGCAAAGGTCGCATCGCTCTCGTCCTGGCCGTCAGTCGCCAGTTATGGCTATTGGCTATCCCGCTGCTGTTTATTGACAGTCCCTGGCGTATTCATCTCCTGCTTGGGATTGTGGTTCTTTCCAGCCTGCTGACTATGATTGCTACTCCCGCATGGTTAAGCTGGATGGCCGATGTTATCCCGCAACGGGTTCGCGGTCGGTTTTTCAGCCGTCGAAATGCTGCCCTGGCGGCCACTACCATGGGGGGATCGATTCTGGGTAGCCTGATTCTGGACTACTTTCGGGCTTCACACAGGGACGAAAACGGCTACCTGACGCTGCTTCTGTTGGCCTGTCTGGGCGGCCTGCTGGCCTGGCGAGCCATGCTCCGAATGCCGGACAAACACCGTGTTGTGACCGGCTCGGGATTCCGGGCCGCCAGTCTGATACTACCGCTGAAGGACCGTCCTTTTCGGAAGGTGCTGACCGCGTTTTTCCTCTGGAACGGCGCTATCGGTTTGTCGGCCGCCTTTTTTGCCCCCCATATGTTGATCAATCTGAAAATGAGCTTTTTCCAGATCGGGCTGTACTCCACCGGAGCGGCACTGTCGGGAATCGTTGCCAGCCGTGTCTGGGGAAAACTGATCGATCGTTTCGGCTCGCGCACTGTTCTGACTATCTGCACCTTTGGCATTGCCGGGATTCCTCTGTACTGGTTGTTCCCGACTGCGGAACGACTGTGGATTCTGATTCCGGAGGTGCTGTACTCTGGCATCGTCTGGGGTGGTTTCAACCTGGCGGCCTTCACGCTTCCGCTGGACCGCAGCCCCAGGGAGCAGCGGACGGCTTATCTGTCGGTGTTTGCGGCGATTACCGGGTTCGGATTTTTCCTGATGTCGGTGTTTGGCGGTTACCTGGCCGGTTTGATCGGCAAAACCACGCTCACGGTTGGCAGCCTGACCCTTATAAACTATCATTTCCTGTTCATTGGTTCTGCACTGCTGCGGTTCGGCACCGCCTTTTTCCTGAGCGTCCTGCGGGAGCCGCAGGATGTCCGGCTGCCGGTGGTGCTGAACCTCATGGGGTATGCCGTCCTCAAGCGGATGTCATTGGGTAGGCAGATCTTGCCGGTGCCCGTTGGCCGCCGCTCGAAGGACGAAATCGGCAATAACTCCACGGAATAATGGATCGTTGGGCAAACGCCCCCCTCGGCGCAGCCGTATCATCAGACAAATGAAGACAGTCAGCCTTCCGCTGACAGCTCTTTTCGGTCTCGCAACTTTGCAGCTGAAATAGGCAGTTGCACCCGCTGTTGCATCCGGATAGCATCATGCGGCAGGGTCAAGACAGGTTGTTTAGATGTAACAAGCTCATACCTGTTGCCTCAGAGCCTCTCCCCTCGGAGAGGCTCTCGTTTTTCCACCGGCGGCAACCCTATCGGGTCACTGTTTTCATCTGGCTTTCACCTTGCCGTCGATATACTGTATAAGGTGAAAGACCATGCGTATCCTGCTGATTGAAGACAACTCCCGGGTCGCCGAGGCCGTGGCGAAAAACCTCAAGACGGAAAGCCTGGCGGTGGACCTTGCCCCTGACGGCGAGACCGGGGAATACCTGGCCAATACTAACGATTACGACGTTATCGTACTTGATATCATGCTGCCCGGCCGAGACGGCTGGCAGACCTGCGAACGCCTCCGCAGGGGCGGGTTGCTGACGCCGATCCTGATGCTGACGGCGTTGGATGAGGTCGAGGACCGGGTGCGAGGGCTGGAAATCGGCGCCGATGACTATCTGACCAAACCGTTCCATATCAAGGAACTCCTGGCTCGTATCAGGTCGCTGGCCCGACGTCATACCGACGTCCGTTCGTCAACGATCGAGAAGTATGGTTTAACACTGGATTTGAGTACTCACAAAGCCAGTCGGAATAATCGGGATATCACCCTGACGGCGAAAGAATTTGCGCTGCTGGAGTTGTTCCTTCACAATCCCGGCCGGATTGTTACCCGTGCGGAAATATCCGAGCACTTGTGGGACATGAATTTTGACCCCAAAAGCAATGTCATTGAGTCGTTTATCAGATACCTGCGCAAGAAGGTTGATCGTGACTTCGACACGCCGCTGATTCACACCGTGCGCGGGTCCGGGTACCTTTTTTCGGATGAGGCGCCCTGACGGGCATGAGACACAATGACTCTCAAAAGCAAGATAGTCATCGCCAACCTGCTGATATTCGGTCTGATACTGGCCGGTGTGTCGGCTGTCGTCTATCACCATGTGCGCGGGAATGAACTGGCCCGTGTCGACGCTCGTCTTGATATCCTGGCTGATCAGGTAATCACGGAGTTCAGCGAGGAGTGGACCGAGGAGGAAGTTCCCGAATGGGACGACATCCTGGCCCTTTTTACCGGCCGATTTTCCGAGGAAAGATTCGGCCTGCAGGCTGCCGGCGGCCAAATCATACTGGGCGACAGTACGCTGACGGTTCCGGATAGTGGTACCCGGCAGAGGATCAGGGCAGGCGAAATCATCCGTGGCACGACACATATCAGGAGCGCAGCGTATCGCCAATTGATTCGTCCGGTGGAGGTGGCGGGGCGTGTCGATTTCTGGTTGGTTCTGATCACGCCTCTGGCAGATGTCCACAGCCGTCTGGATACGCTTTTGCTCGTGCTCTGTCTGACGGTACCGGCGGCCCTCCTGGTTGGTCTGATAGCCGTGTATCTGGCCACCCGTAAGTCTTTGGCGCCAATGTCCCGGATGGTTACTATCGCCGAGGAAACATCGGCGAGACATCTGGACCTCCGAATTCCCGCGACATCGGGTGACGATGAAGTTAGTCGTCTGGGTCAGGCGCTGAACGGCATGATGGAGCGTATCGAAGCAGCCTTCACCAGCCAGCGCCAGTTTGTGGGCGATGCCTCCCATGAGTTACGCACGCCGCTCACGGCCATCATTAGCGAACTGGAGTTTGCCGCCCGTCGCATCGACGATGAAAAGGCAAAAGACAGTCTGGACCTGGCCCTGGTGGAACTGGATCGCCTGGGTCAGTTGGTGGACCAGTTGCTGACCCTGGCCAGGATCGATGCCAATCGGCTGGTGCTGGAAAAACAGCCGGTGCGCCTGGACGAATTGATTGTCGAGTGCGTCAGGCTGGCCGAACGGGATGCCCGAACCCGAGGCATCACCTTCAGTATCCAGATCGCAGAGGCGGTGGAAATACCAGGTGATGATCGTCAACTCAAAAGCGTTTTGCTGAATATCATTGATAACGCTCTCAAGCATTCTCCGCGCGACTCGGCCGTGACCATTGAACTCAAGGACAACTTGGCCATCGGCGGCGCAGTTATCACCGTGGCCGACAACGGCCCCGGTATAGATGCCGCTGATTTGCCCCGTATTTTCGATCGCTTCTATCGGTCATCGACCGCGCGATCCTCGCGCGAGGGCAGCGGTTTGGGACTGGCTATAGCAAAGGAGCTCATTGACATGCATGGAGGCAGGATACAACTGGCAAGCACTGTGGGGAAAGGGACCACGGTTTCCATCCAATTGCCCGCACATTGACGATTACCCGTGGTTTTTCATCCTGGTTTCATCTGCGTACACGATACTGCAATCTAACAGATACTCATTGAGGGAGATGGACATGAAAGCAGTGACGAAGTTGGCGGCCCTGGTTACGCTGGTACTGCTGGTAGTATGCGGCACCGCGGCCGCGGGTGATCACGATACGGCGCAGGATGTGAAGGCACCGGAGGCGGTGCTCAAGGCGTTTAGAACCGCTTATCCTGACCTGGTGATTGTGAGCGTTGACAAAGACGATGATGACGGTCAGGTGGTGTATGAACTCGAAACCCGGAAGGGCGATCGGGACGTGGACTACGTATATCGGGCCGATGGTACGCTGATTCAGGTAGAAGAGGAAATCCCCGTGGCCGAACTGCCGGATGTGGTCCGCAAGGCCGTGGAGAAGGCCTATCCTGACAGTGAATTGGACGAAGCCGAAAAAATCACGCGCGGCCCGGTGATCGAGTTTGAGGTCGTGGCCGAAGTCGGCGAGACAGAGTATGAAGTGCTGTTATCAGCCGATGGTAAGATTATCTCATCGACGGAAATGAGTGAAGACGACGACGGT
>JAHIVM010000513.1 GCA_018816665.1 Candidatus Zixiibacteriota bacterium | reverse complement strand
TCCGGATATTGTGTTTGAGGCAGTCAAGAGAGCGACGGTACCCGGTGGATTGTCCCGACGGTTTAATCAGCAGCAAATGGTTCAGATCAAGACCGGCCTGGCAGGCGGCATCGGGGAAAAACGAATCCGGGAAATCGACATACGTGATAGTATACCGACCGCTCCAGTGGGCCAGGAGATCAAACAACAGGGCGGTTTTGCCGGATGACACCCCGCCGGTGATTTCAATCAACTGCCCGTAGGGAATACCGCCCAGATGGAATAAGGCATCAAGCTCGGCGATCCCGGTGGTAAACACCAGTTCCCGCCGTTCCGTAAGCGAACACAGGGCTTCCGGCCATTTCCGGGTAATGGTTTCTTTGAGCCGGCTGAGGGGCTGCCGCCGGTGTGTTGCTATATCCAGACTCATATCCTGCCTATCGGTCATTACTGCTCATGCGTGCAGTATTAACATACGCAGGATTTCGGAACTGTCAATACCATCTTATAAGTCGTTGTCTGATTGTGACCTGATAGAACAGAGGGTAGCCGTGGGTCGACGGCTACCCTCTGCAGAGAGGGTCTAAGAACAAGCAGGCAAGACCGGAAAATTAATAAACAGATGATCTATCAGGGCCGTGAGGTCACCCACATCGACCATACCATCGGCCGGCTCACCAAAAATCGCGGGGGCAACATCAGCTTCATCGGGACAACAAATAGGTGTGAAATTGATAAACAGGTAATCAATGAGATTCGTCAAATCACCCACATCCACTGATTGGTCCGTAATGTTGTCGCAGTTGGTTCCGATATCCAAAACCACGTTCCCCACACTCCCTATGCAGCACGAATCAGGTGGTTCGATTGATTGGTTTGACGCACCCGGCGTGGGCGTCTCAAAAAACACCCAGCTTGCACCGCCATCGGACTCACGTCCCTCGGAAATATCAGCAGTTTGTGCTCCGAACGTATAACTATCGATAAGCTCGTTGCCGGCCGTGAGCCGCCCGAACAGCCCAATTTCCTCTCCGTCGGCGCTGAGTTTGAAATTGGTATGCAACGGACCGTCATCCAGATCGTTATCGGTCCACACCAGCAGGAACCCGCCGGCCTCCAGAGTTGTGTCCGGGAAGGACCACTGAGTGGTGCTGGTCAGGTCGTCAGTCAGGAACAGTCCCAGCATATCCACGGGGTCGGGTCCGGGATTGTAAATCTCCAGCCAATCCTCGTACGTTCCCGTTTCATCCGGCAGGACAGAGTCATTCGCTGCGAGGAATTCGTTTATGACCAGGTTCACTGACTCGGGATTGTGCGGGTTGAGATTTTCGGTACCAATGGTCGCCATGCTCAACATCTCCCAGTCTCCAGCTCCATTGGTCCAGCGTCCCCAGCTAACATTGGATGCCAGCGCCGGAAACGTTACCTGGTCAACGATAACCTGACCGTCGGTCAGATACACGTCTTCTCCATCACCGTCGAGTTTGAACGGGGCATGCAGAGATCCTTCGCCCGGTTCCTCATCTGCCCACACAACCATATAATCGCCGGGCTGAAGGGTGGTGTCCGGGAATACAAAATCGGGAGAGCCTTCCCAGTGATCGGTGAGGACGAAGCCGTTGAGATTGATTGCGGACAAACCAACATTGGCGATTTCGATCCAGTCGTCAAAGTCCCCGTGCTCATCGGCAGCCGTAGCATCGTTGCTCGCCATTATCTCGTTGAGAACAAGACCTTCAACGGGAGTCCAGGTGCCGATAAGGGCCTGCAGATAGGCGTCACGGTCACGGATAAAGTCCTCCAGACCGGGGATCAGGCGTCCGGGGGGCGGACCCGCGGAATAGTACTGGTCTGATGACATGGCGTTTTCGAATTGGGTCGTCGTGAACATGCAATTGGGATCACTGTAGACGTAGGACCTGATCAGGTCGCGCAGCTCTTCCATGCGGTTCAAGAGCGTATCCGGTTGGGCGGCGCCGGACAAGAGCTTTTTTATGTGCCCGAGATAGAGATTGTCATATGCCGCTACCTGCCACAGGCGCTCGGCCAGCGGACGATTCTCGCCCGCCTGGGTGCTCACCCAGTAAGGATTGAGCAATTTCAATTGGGTGAGCGAGAGATTGTATTGGTTGAACAGTCCCCACGCCTCGTTCTGATCCCACTTGGCAAAAACCACGCGGCTATCCAGATCGCGGTGGTAGAAATAGTAGTTTACGCAGCGGCCGATATAGCTGTCAAGATTGACTGTGAAGTTGTCTATGGCGACCATGGCCATGGCTGAATTGACATCTATGAGATTGTGAAGCGTATCGGGGAGATCCGCCAGAGCGGTGTTGTTCAG
>JAHIVM010000512.1 GCA_018816665.1 Candidatus Zixiibacteriota bacterium | reverse complement strand
TTCAACAATCGACGGTTGCTGGAGCCGATCGGAAATGTTCCCCCGGCAGAGTTTGAAGAGGTATATTATCGATGTCAGAAAGCGCAGGTCCACGTGGCCTGACTCAACTAAAATACTCTCCGGTATAACCGGGGCGGTTCAAGCCAAACAGAACTCTGTATAACATACAACCTCCCCTTGTAGATTGGGCGCCCAATTTGCAGTCATAGTTAAGACAATTCGGTCCTATCTCAATAGCATGATCTTGCAGCCGGCGGTCTGCAAACCGGACTGCAGCTTAACGAAATACACTCCAGAAGACATCGCGATCCCGGCTTCGTCCGCTCCATTCCATGTGGCACGATGGACACCAGCTCCCAAAGAGCCGGATACCAGCATTCTCACCTCTTGTCCCAGCACATTGTGTATGGACAGCCGGATGTCCATGCGGTACGGAAGGTCAAACTCTACAGTAGTCGACGGATTGAACGGATTGGGGTAGTTCTGACGGAGTTTGATGCGATCCGGCAACAGAACATTTTGCCCCTCGTTGATATCCACGGCTGTGGTGTCCCATCCCGCATAGAAATCAACTTGGCCGTACCAGATTGCCCCGTCGTTCGTTCGAGAGTATACTGCGAAGTCATCGATTCCGTCATCGTTGACATCACCGACACCGCGAACCTCACGACCATAGTATGCTTGCGCTCCGTCCAGGTCGAGATTTCCCCATACCAGATCAACCAAACTGTCAGCGTCCGGGCCACCCAAGTAGACGTATACTTCCTCATACAGAATGTAACCCCACACCAGATCAGGGTAGCCGTCATTGTTGATATCGCCTACACAGTCGGCAGCATCGGGCGGATCGCCGCCGTAGGCCATGTTGACGACAATGTCAATCTCGTCATCCATGGCCGGACCACCGAAGTAGATACCGTAAGGATCATTAGCTCCGCCTGCAATAAGGATGTCCTCATACTCGTCTCCATTGAAATCTCCGAGCGGGGTCAGGGTCCTGCCAAACTTGGGCGACGTACTGTGTATCTCGAAGTCAGCGATGGTGTCAAACGCCGGGCCTCCCCAGTAGAACTTCACAAAACAGGTGTCACGGCCGTAGTATGCGGAGACGGTCAGATCGGGAAAAGTATCTCCGTTGAAGTCGCCGACGGCCAACTGCTGGCCGAAACTCCTGGACGTATCTGGTATTACGTACTCAGGTATGGTGTCACGACCTTCTTCCATGTCATAGAAGTTGACATACCCACCGTTCAGATCAGTGGCCAGCGGCAGCTCAAGGTTACCGTCAGCGTCAAAGTCGGCGGCCCGCGCGATGCGCGAGTAAATGTGCGGTATCAAGAAATCAGCGGTGTCGTCCATGAGGGGACCACCCAGATGCAGCTCAAAGATGAGGTCAGGAAGTTGACATAGCCCGATATCAAGGTAGCCATCTCGGTTTACATCCCCGACCGCGTTCATGAGAGAGTAGAGGTTCACATACTCCGCATCGTACGCCCCATCCGGTGGGTTGCCGCCATAGAACAAGTAGGCGTTATCATCCGAGCCACTGTACCCATATCGGCACAGGAGCACATCCGTCACACCGTCGTCGTTCCAGTCGCCAACGGGTACCGTAGTGCGTCCGAAGAGAGTGCTGTCACGGATGTCTTGGATGACCAAGATCCGGTCAACTGAATCGATGCCAACGTGCGGAGCAACATACTTGGGAGCGAACTTCTCGGCGAACGCCGGTCGGCAAGCGACGACCAGCAAGGTGCATAGCATCGTCAAGATCTGCCGACGAATTCGAGACGGCATCCCAGATACATCGGAACGTTCGCACCTCACGTCGCACGCTGATCGTTCACGGGCTCTGTCACGGAGGATATTCACTTGTTGCCTCCCGGCACTATGTAACTCTTGGTCTCTGAGTCTGGTTGGCTGGCCACACCCTTGCGTTCTCGCACGGAGTAATACCGAAACCTCTGCGTCTCTCACACAATGAACGAACGACCAGCGCAATCAGTCAAGAAAAAAGGGTGCAAGGTCTTGGTTCTCAGTGCTGGTGCCCCACCGCTTGCGGTGGGAAAAGAATCTACAACTCCCACTCGTCAACATCCAGAGGAACGTCGCGTTTACCCTCATACCAATTGAAACTCGACCATCGCCAATCACACGGTGACCTGACCAGCCCACGCTTAACCG
>JAHIVM010000511.1 GCA_018816665.1 Candidatus Zixiibacteriota bacterium | reverse complement strand
GCCACCGCTTCATCCACCAGGTAAATCAGCATCCCCCCCAGGTCACCCGGCATCAGTTGATCGTATTCGCCGGTGAGTGTACGGGTGGAGTCCGATGGCCCCTTGATGACGCTGGTAGTCGAATCCAGGAGCACAAACGTCTGGAGACCGTCGGTCTCCGTGATACGATTCTCCAGCAGGTAGTACTCTTTATCGGTAATCGGGACCTTCGCGATTTTGGGCCCGGTTTGTTCGTACAGCTCCGCCGCCAGCAACCGCACATCGGAGGTGTCATTGCGGATTTCAACCAAATCGGTCAATCCCAGAAACGCCCGTGACCAGGCCATGGGATAGAGGGGCGTGGTTCCGAATACCTTTCCCACTGTAAACCCGGCGAATTCCACGCCGGTACCGAAACCGTTATTGTCCATCAGGGCGAAATCACCCAGTTGCGTGCGGAAGGTAGCCGTGCTGTACAGATCGATCAGGCCCAGTTGATGTCCGAACTCGTGGGCCATGACGGCGTTAAGGGCGGTGATGCGACCATCCTGGATGGATGTTTCCGGCATCAGTAAAGCGGTGCGAACGGTGTGCGTGCCGTTATCGACCGGCAACGCACCTCCAAACCGGATGAACCCGGTAAAAAGATCGCTGCAGGTAGTGGGAAATCCGATATCATTCTGACGATCGGACCCGGCGTGAAACATGAAATGCGCCTGGTACTGCGAGAAGTCAATATCTGGATGTCCCGGGTCCAGGATGTGCGCGGTGTCGACCAGTGATATACCGTCGATAAAATATTGTTCCAGGCCCTCGATGACATTGGCAAAGTCACAGGCGCCGTAATGACTCATGGAGTACGGCAACTGGTACACCGAGTCGTCCCCGGGCGGGAAGATATCCCACGTAAGATGTATCTTTCCTTCGGAGACAGTCTCCCAGTACTCGCTCAACGCCTGCATATGAGCGTTGAAGTAGTTGGCATCATGCGGCGGGGGATCGATCAAGTACCCATTCCGGGCAATGTATGCCGAGTCGGACAACGTGTCCAGAGGACGCGACATGTCCATGTGACCGAGCCCGGTGGTGTTGGGATCATCCGTTTCCTCAAGCTGGAAATTGAACCTCAACACCAGGCAGTGGATGGTAGTATCAAAATCGGTGGCCAGCGATCGATACGGCAGTGACCACGGCTTTTCGCGATCGCCACCTATCCGTTGATCGTTACCGAACGGAGTCAGGCAACGATGTTTGACAAAGTTCTGTACCGGCACGGAGTCCGCCGGGACGGGTGTGCCCTTCAGCAAACGATCGGCCGTGGCGTTGCCGGTGAGCAACACCACGACCAATACTATCGCAAGCAGCGTTCGAAGACTTCCAGTCTGTGTCAACAATACTCCCCTCTGTCAATCATCTACAGCAGGACACCCAGCGACACACGCATGGTGTTCGCCAGAGCCAGATCATCCTGACTCGGGATATACGCGAAGTCAAACTTCAGGCGATCAAACAGGCTCAGTCCCATACCGAGCGTAACCGTTTTGATCGAGCCTTCCTGGTCATAGATATACCCGGCGCGCGCCGAGATCAGGTTGGCGTAGGTGTACTCGGCACCCGCATTCCAGATAACCTCCTTGATTTCGGTGCTGAACGGATCGTTCATACCGACCAGGATTTTGTTACCCTCCGCGGTGACGATGAACTGGTTGTACTCGGAGTTAAGAATTTTGTAGGAGAATCCGAGCGCCAGGTTGCGCGGCAGATCGTCCGACTGGGCGGCGTCAATGTACGCCATCTGCGGTCCCAGGTTGGTGATCGCCATGCCCAGGGTCAGGCGGTTTGACATCAGGTACATCAGACCAAAATCAACCGCAAAGCCAAACGACTCACCACTCCCCTTTTCCTCGCCGGCGCCCTGTTGGGAGAGGCGCGAGAAAATGACCTTCGTCGACAAACCGCCCTTGAGTTTGGTACTCAATGACGTGCCGTACGAGAGCGAGAAGGCTATATCGAAGGCATCGAATTCACCGATGATATTACCCACTTCATCGGTGCGGACGAACTTGCCGTAGGAAATGAACGTGACATTTCCGCCGAACGTCCCCCAGCCCTCTTTCTGCGTCACAAAACCCAGGAATTCGTAGTAGAGGTCATCGGCAAGATCCGGCAACCAGTTGACGTGCATCAGGGTCAGTTCGGAACGACCCTGGGCTCGGACCGCCAGGCGATCATCGCTGCCGATCCACGTGGTTACCTCGTGACTGGCCATTCCGATCACGGCTTTTTTGCCCATGTCCCTCACGCCGCTGACCGACCACGTGTTTTTGCCGTCGAATTCGATCAACCCTTCGCTGGTGGCAAAAAACAGGTGTTCGCCTTTGGAGGCAATTCGTGCGACCGGCCAGGAGGCAGGATTCGAGGGAGCAATGATCGAGTCCACTGCCGGTATCTCATCCCCGTCAAACCCGTTGACGTCGCGAATCTGCTGAGCGGTGATTTCCGGGTCATTTCCCCGGGCGTATTTTGCGGCCAGGTCGGCCAGGCTCATGCCGGCGTCGGCAGCCACTTTTTTGTAGCCGACGGTATGCCAGCGGAAGTCATCATAGTAAACCACGCCGTAGTCGGTGCCAAGCCAGAGACGGCCGCCATTTTCGATAAAGATGGCGTTGACCCGGCTCTTGAATTCGGCTGCAAACGGCATGCTGATAGTCTTGCCCGGCGTTAGCGTGAGGGCGTTGTCGCCAACCGTCAATCCGTCGGTCACGACCGGTGCGGCTTCCGTTGCCTCGTCCGTCGAGTCATCGGCGGCCGGCTGGACAGCCGGTTCGATCAAGCCGGGCGGCAAAGCGGCCACTTCGGCGTCGGTCAGTTCCACGGCCAGGCGATTGAACTTCTCGAGATAGGCATCCTTTTCAGCCTGGCTCTTGTAGATGGACATACGGTCGGCCAGGACCTCGGGTGTGTCTCCGCTCATCACGGTGTAGCGACGAAGATTTGTCCATTGTTCCGTGTGATCGCTGTAGTGATACAGTTCATGATTCACAACCGCGTAGATGTCGTGGGCGTTGCCACCTACGGCTTCAATATCGCCTTCCGGGAGTTCAACACCCAGCGTTGCGAGCGGTCGGAATGTCAGACCGTTGAACAGGTTCAGCCCGACATCCGTAACGGCAACAACCCGCTCACCTACCTGGACCAGGTCTTTGATATTCGTGGACGCCAGACCGTCGTTGATTGTGAAAAACGCCCAGCTCCGACCGTTGTGACGGGCCAACCCGTCGGCCGAGCCGACGAACAGCATGTCGCCGGTGGCAACCATACTGGTAATCGGCGAGGTAAACAACGCGCCGTACGGAATGTGCAGTTCTTCCGGGAGAAAGCGCATGCGACTGCGTTCGATAGCAACGCTGATACGATCGCATTCAACTTCCGTCAGGAGACTGTCTTCCATACCCTCGCGAAGTTTGTCGCGGGCCTCTCCGATACGCTCCCAGTTGACCCGGCACTCGGTGTACAGGGCTACCGCACTGTCAAGATCGGTCTGAATCCGTTCGCGATCCTTGTAATCTTCCGGTATGGAGGCCAGAATCGATTCCCGCAGGGCTTCAAGGTCCTGCAGCGCCATGGGGCTGTTTGCCTCGGCGACACGAGTCGCCATCAGGGCCAGGGCATCGTCGGAAGACACGTTGAAATAGGAGCTGATTTTGTCCCGAAGGGTCTCATCGGTTTTGGTGCTGAACACCTCACCGTCGGTCCACTTCTTGTTGTCGTATCGCACCAGTCCCTTGGCACTCAACGCCCAGACGTCGTAGCTCAGGTAGTTCTGCGTCCCACCCTTACTCAGGGGAGCAATGGCCGTGAGCGGACGAAGCTCGGCCGGCACTTTGACGTCTATCCAGTCGCTGTACAGCGGATAGTTACCCAGGCCGGCGGGGTTCCAGTGTGTCGCCGACGCATCGTCGGCAACAGCCACGTACGCCTCGCCCATACCGGCTGCGCGTGAACCGGCGGCGATACGCAGGAACAGCACCGCGGCATTGGACACGTCGGCATACGAATTGGAGGCCATGGCCAGGGTCACCATCATGATCAGGGCCAGTACGATTACTCGTGATGATCGCATACGGAAGTTTCTCCAGAATATATTAATTGACAACCACTAATTTACCGAATTGCTCAAACGCCTCGCCCCCGCTATACGGGGAAGCCGAGGCCTTGTATATGTACACACCGGTGGCGACGCGGTCTCCCGCGGAGTCGCGCCCGGTCCAGACGATTTGCAGATTGCTGTTGGGATATTGATCGGCCGCAAGGTTGGCATGGCTGGTTTTCCAGATGCTCCTGCCGGACAGTGTGAAAATCTCCAGGGTCAGGCCGCTCACTGGCTGAGTGAGGCCGAAGTAAAACGTGGTGGCATCGGACATGGGATTCGGATAGTTCAGCAGTTCGCTGATCTGGAAATGTCCGGCTTCCACGATCTCGATCGAAAACTCAACACTGCCCATATTATTGGCGTTGTCCCAGGCCTTCACTTTGACTGTATGCGTGCCAACCTCGAGTTCGGAGAGCGGGAACAACAACCGACCGGTCATGAAGTTGTCCGGATCATATTCGAACAACCCCGTCAGGTTCTGCGCACCCTCGGCATCACCGTCGAGTGTCAGCGTGATCCCGTGACCAAGACCATCGGAGAGGTTTATCCCGGAGGAATCGGTGAGGCTGATTTCGAGGGTCTCGGAGATCGCCACCACGTCTCCGCTTACGAATGAATCGTGACCGAGAATACCGTAGTCGACTATCGGTCCGATGGAATCCGCCACTGTCTCCAGGGTGCCGCTGACCGGGATGGAATCGACCAGACCAATAGCATCGCCGGCCTCAAGATCCGCATACAGTGAAATTCGGGCGTTTGAGCCGCCGTAGCCGATGTCGAGAGGGGTCATAAATTCGACCGTAAACTCTCCCCCGGTTACGGACACGGCACCGCGATACAACGACGGACCCGGCAGGTCATAGGCCAGGGCCGTATCGGTGCTGCCTTCCAGGCGATAGACCTTGTGCCGGTCGCTGTCGAAGGCCTCAACGTATAGCGTACCGTTCTGGACAATCGGGGCGCCGTCGGCATCGACAATGTGACCGCTCACCCGCGTCAGACCCAGGGCTACCAGGCTGTCCGGTCGTTCCGTAAACTCGGTGCGGTGTTCCGGGATAGCCAGCTTCACAAAGGGACCGCCGAAATACGTGTAGGCTCGATCATTGGACGTCGGAGTCGGTCCGGGATACTGCCGGATGACTTTTGCGGCAAACAGCGCTTCGCACATGCTCAGCGATTGATCCTGCAGCATGATATCGTACACTACCCGGTTGAACTGGGCATTGGCACCGGCGTACACCAGCCGCGTGGCCGCGATTACCGAGATAGCCCCGCCGCCGGACATGGTGAGCAGATCCTCCG
>JAHIVM010000510.1 GCA_018816665.1 Candidatus Zixiibacteriota bacterium | reverse complement strand
GCCGGACAGCACTTCTGTAATCGACTTCGCCGTATACTCCACAATCGATACGGCCTTGTTGTACGGCATTCGGGTCGGACCGACTATGCCGACCGCACCGGCAATGTTGCCCACCCGGTACGAGGCCGTTACGAGCGAACAGCCGATGATATCGTGCAGGGTGTTTTCTCGCCCAATAGATATCACCAGGTCCTCTTCGTGGGCATGTCCCAGAGCACTGGCCAGCCCTCGCGGATCCTGCACCAGGCGCATGAGCGCCGCGAGACGTTCCGGGAGCACAAATTCCGGCTGGAGCAGGAGGTTTTCCTGTCCGGCAATGAGCAAGTCCTCGGAGGAACTCTCAGTCCAGATTTTGTCCCGCGAATCAATGACCAGTTGCAGCAGGCGAGCGTTCCCCGGAATGTCCGCCAGGCGAGCCGATACCGTGCTGCGGATCTCCAGCAGGGTCAGGCCGCGCAGACGTTCATTGAGACAAGCTTCGACTTCCGCAAGGATGCGGTCCGAGAGGCTGACTTCAACCTCAAGGATGACCGATCGGGCCAGGCCGGACTCGACAATCACCACCACCATCAGACGTCCCTCGGACACCGGGATCAGACGCAGGTCCTTCAGAACTCCCGACTCAAAGCGGGGAGCGATAGTCACGCCCAGCTGGTGGGTGATGTCCCCGAGCAGTTTGGCTGTCTGGCCGAGAATCTCACGAATGCCGCGGCCTTCCTTCAACATCCGGCCCCTAATGGCTTCTTTTTCGACCTCAGACAGTTGCTCGGGCTGGAGCAGGTAGTCCACATAGACTCGATACCCCTGGTCGGTCGGGATACGACCCGCCGAAGTGTGAGGCTGTTCCACCAGACCCAGTTCCTCCAGATCCTGGAGGGTATTGCGGATGGTCGCCGATGAGATTCCCATCTGGAATCTATTGGCGATCGCCCGCGATCCTACCGGATCGGCGGAGAGGATGTAGTGGTTGATCAGATTCGCCAGAATCTGTTTTTCTCTCTCAGTCAGGTTCTCGAAGGCCATGGTAATACCAGCTTTGCGATAACTGCCATTATGGCAGTCCAAAATGTCATCCCGCTACAATTAACAACATTTATAACCAGAGTCAAGCCTAAATGATCCCGGTCGCCCCACTCCAAACAAAAAAAATCGCCCCGTGGGGCGATCCGTCCGATATCTGTAGAAACCCTTCGGTTTCGGTTACTTCTTTTTGTCCGACTTGCTACTGTCCGCCTTCTGTTTGGCGGCAGCCGTGCTTCTCTCGGCGGGCTTTTTCTTCAGGTTTTCTTTCCGGTCATCAATGCCGTTTTTGTTCTGGTCCACGAAGTCATCGGTCTTTTGCCGACTGGCTTTCCGGGCCGCTCCGGACTTCCGGGGCTGCTGAACAGCCACCGGATTTTGAGCCGTCTTCTGGGATATTGCGGGAGCGACTTTGGTATCTATTTTTTTGAGCTTCTTCTCTACCCCCCAGCCATTCGGAACCAGGACCAGCAGAAAGGCCGCCGCCAGCAGACCGGAAATGAATCGCCTCATCGTGACACTCGGTTGATTGAAGCCGTCACGGTCCGGGCGGGTCGGTCAACCTTGTTGTCGACCGCTCCCGCCCGGTTTCCAGAGGGCATCTATTTCTTCTTTTTGCTTCCGCCGCTGGACTTGTCACCGGAGGACTTACTGCCCGACGAGGAACCGGATGATTTGCTCGAAGAGCTCTGCTTCTGGACGCTTTTCGCACCGGAGCTCTTGGACTCCGATGACTTGGAGGTCGTCGTGGACTTCTGCCGCACCGTATTGGACTTCTCCGACGACGATTTCTCCTTACTCGTGGTCACGCCCTTGCTGGAGCCCCGTGAGCCGGTCCGACGTTCGTAGTAGTCACCTGATCCGGACTCCTGACGGGACGTCGAGCCCTGGCCAACACTGCCGGCGGTACCCTTCTTTGTTTTATCCCGGGTGATCCGCGACGTGCGCGTGCGAACGACGTTGTCATCATCTCCACTGAGCGTTTTGGTCCGCGAGGACGTTATACTCGTGGTCTCCCCCCGCGACTTATTCCTTGTCGTTACCTTGCTGGCCACATCGGTTTCGTACCCGCGATCCGTTTTCCGCAGCGTACTGGATCCCCGAACGTGTTTCTTGCTCAGACTGACGATGTTGTCTCCGGCCGACGCCCCCACGACTTTGTTTCTGGACACGACGTCCTTCTTGCCGGTAACGGTATTGGTCACGACCACGTCTTTTGTTTTGTAGGCAGGGTATCCATGATTCACCGGGTTACGATATCCCACCTGCCGCACGTCCTTGTAGCGAGAGAACACATTCGCCCGTGGACGGACAATAGTGTTGTTGAACACTACCGTATTGTAGCGGCTGACATGGAAGTCATCTTCCCAGCAATGTCCCCAGCGATCGTAAATCGTGATTGTATGCCAACCCACGGCGATCCGCGGTACATACAGCGGCGCGATGCCCCAGTAGATACCGTTGACGTAGATGGTGGCACCCCAGGGATAGTCAATATACACGTTGCCGCAGGCCGTCCAGCTCGGGTAGTATGGATCATATACGGGGCGGTAGTAGTCCGGCTCCCACTGATCTACAAAAACCACGGCACGATCATAGGCAAAACGCTGACCGCCGTAGCGGACAAAATGCTCGTTGTTAAGCGCGTCCATGAACTCCGCACGATCATCCCAGTCACACACGATACCCGAGTTGCGGTACCAGTTGGGGATCGGGAACCGTTCACGCGATCCGATCATCTGCAGGTGCTCAACCCCCTCCGGACCGTCGACCACAAAGTCGAAATCATCGTCCTTGCCCGGGATGGAGTAGTTGACACCGCCGCGGATGAAGTTATCCTCGGTGGGATCCGAGGGGAACAGCAGATTGACTTTGCCGCGCGTATCGACCGAGTAGATGCTCACAAAAGCATCCTGACTGGCCCGGAAGTATATGGTTATCCTGTCGCCCTCGTAATACTCGCCGTCACTGTGATCCGTCCACACCTCGACATCGAGATGCCGGTCAATCTTGGCGTAGCCGTACTCAGCGCGATCATCCTCCCGGACGATGGTCTGAGCCTGTACCGACACACCTGCCAGGGCGACCAGCAGCAGCGTCAGTAGTCCGATGGTTGTGGTTGTGCGCTTCATGATATTCACACTCCTTTGGAGGTTTATCGCAGTTCCGTCGTTCCGCGATTCGTATGTATCCAGATATCTTTGGGTTGGGGACGTCCGTACTCAGCCCCGTGCGACGGTTTCGACACCATGGGCGGGGACAGTTCGATATTCCCCTCATCAGTCTGATAAGCCCAGGCAAAGCGAACTCCGAGGCCGCCTTCAAACTCCTCGGCCCGCATCTTGGCGAAGTGGTTGTCATCGGTCCACACGATATACACGTGGCCTTCAATGACCTCCACGTAACCGAGTACCGACCAGCCGGTATCGGGTGCCACGTCAACGTCGTCCAGATCGTAGCGAAATCCCATGTCCTGGATGTCCACATAGCCCGCGCCCACATTCAGGTACGGGATAGTGTCCAGAGTATCGCCGGAGAGCCCGTCGATCACAAATCCCCGATCCAGCCAGACATCCGCCTGCGGACTGATGTCCGGCACGTTTTTAGCGCTGTCAAAATCGAAACCGCTCATGTTCGCGTACAGGTCGTTGTAAAACAGAATGTTCTCACCGTCCGGTCGCGGGGTATCGGGGACAAACTCCGCGGACAACTCGGAGACCTGGCCGGCGAAATCGACGGCAGCCAGG
>JAHIVM010000509.1 GCA_018816665.1 Candidatus Zixiibacteriota bacterium | reverse complement strand
CCACTGTCCGGCCCATCCGGGCGCCGGCCAGAGCCGCCTCAACGCCGGCATGTCCGCCGCCAATCACGATTATGTCAAAGTCAGGATACTTCATGGTAATCTCGTTCCGGGTCGCTCCGATCCATCCGCCGGCCGCCCCCTGTTTCACGTGTGACACGAACCGTCGAGCACCTGCAGGGGAGAGTATTACTTCCCAACACAGAAGCGGGAGAAGATCGTTCCCAGAATCTGTTCAGTATATATTTTGCCCGTGATTTCAGCAAGGGCATCGGCACCCCGGCGCAACTCGAAGGCGATAATATCCGGCGTCTCGGAGCCGGCCATGAGTTTTTTGCTCTGTACTACCGCACCCGCGGCCAGCTCGATGTTCTGCTTGTGGCGGGCCGAGGTGACAACATGACCTGAAGTGAGATCCGGGACGCTGGCCTTGATCCGTTCGGCAATGGCTTTGGTCAGGCGCCTGCATCCCTCGCCGGTTTTGCAGGACAGGAAGTGTACCGGAAGGGGAGTGGTCAGGATGTTCGACGGCAGTTCGTTCACAACATCTAACTTATTGCCCACCAGCATCATCGATTCCGTTTTCCGACTCTCGATGTCGGCCTGCAAACCCTGCGGCCAGGCTTTCTCGGACATGTCCGCAAGCCACAATACCAGATCGGCCTGGTCTATGATTTCCTCGGCCCGCGCCTGCCCGGCCTTCTCTACCGTTCCGCCGTCGGCCCGTAAGCCGGCGGTATCCACAATCTTCACCGCAAAACCGTCAATATCAAGCCACTCCGAAAGATAGTCCCGGGTGGTGCCCGGCTCGGGATTGACCAGGGCGCGTTCCTGCTTGAGCAGCAGGTTGAACAGCGAGGACTTACCGGAGTTGGGACGACCCGCGATCGCTACCGTGAAGCCCTCTTTGATAATCCGCCCTCCGGTATACGATGCCAGCAGTTCACTCAGATCCCGCTCCACAGTCTCCAAAGTCCCCAGCAACTGACCGTCCCGGGCGGGGTCGATATCCTCCTCGGTAAAGTCAATGGAGGCCTCGATCTCGGCCAGAACGGCCACCAGTTGTTGCCGGATTCGCTCGACATGAGCGGCGTACCCACCCATCAAATGGTCCCGTCCGGCGCGCCAGGAGGCCTCCGTGTTGGCAGCGATAACTTCTGCTACCGCTTCAGCTTGCGTCAAATCAATCCGTCCGTTCAGGAAGGCCAGGCGGGTAAACTCACCGGGCTGGGCCGCCCGCGCCCCGGTCGCCAGGAGAACCTCCAGCAATAGCCGCACCACCTGCCGGCCGCCGTGGCAGAAAAACTCCACCTGGTCCAGACCGGTGTATGATTTGCCCTGCGGCATGTAAACGGCCATGACTTCATCGAGCGATTCGCCGTGAGAATTAACAAAGCGGCCGTAACGCAAAACAAACGGTTTGAGGGATGAGGATGATTCCGGACGGAAGACGGTGTCGAGGATGGTGAGACTCAGGGGGCCGGCCAGACGAATCCCGGCCACTCCTCCTTCGCCGGGAGGCGTGATGATCGCCACGATAGTATCGTCGCGATCATCCATCACCTGACCGTCGCTACTTGCCATAATACCTAAGAGACAACCGGCGCTGAATTCTTACGTTTGAAGACGACATAGTCCAGCAGCGAGAACAGCGAGAAGCATGTCCAGTATAATACCAGTCCGGCCGCGAAGGTCCGGAAGATGAAGCCCATAAACAGCGGCATCATGTACATGAGTGCTTTGTTCTGCTGGGTGGACGCCATGGTGAAGCGCTGCGAGAGGAATTGCGCCCCGACCATAATCACGACCAGGATCATGTACGGATCCGTGAATGACTGCGCGCCGACCGAGAGGTCATCGATAAACCCAACAAACGGTGCGCCCCGCAGGAGAATAGTCTGCCGGAAGACCGAAAACAGTGCGAAAAACAGGGGCATCTGGGGGAGAATGGGCAAACATCCGGACATGGGGTTGACCCCGTGCTTTTTGTAGATGGCCATCATCTCCT
>JAHIVM010000508.1 GCA_018816665.1 Candidatus Zixiibacteriota bacterium | reverse complement strand
ATACCGTCGGACCTGGCCCCAAATACCTCCTTTCTGCAGAAACCGTATCGGGCTGCCGAACTCACCGAACACGTTGCCAGCGCCATCACCGCCCGCAGGGAAATCTCCTAGGGGCGGTTGATTCGCCCTGACACGTTTTCGAAAATTCGTTTTGTATTCCTCTGTCAATTGCCTACTTTTCTGGCAGTATTCGTCGCTGTATATACAACCGGGGTATAGTGAGCAATGATGACGCGATTAATTCTGTGGCTAACGCTAATAGTTGGTGGTATCGGGACATCTGCTACCGGTCTGGCTGAATCAACAGTTACATCAATCGGTTTTTTTGAGGGCGGCCCGTATGCGGCCCATTCCGAATTTCGCGATCATTATCGCCGTCAGCTCGAGGCCGCGCTCCCACCCGGTTGTGATGTTCAATTCGTTCCGCAGGGATTCAAATCGGCCGAGTGGAAACGAGAGCGTTCGCGCGAACTGGCTGCGGAGCTAGCGACCGATCGATCGGTTGACATGGTTGTGGCCCTGGGTCCGTGGGCTGTCGAGGATTTGCTGGCCGCCGGGTTTGACCGGCCCATTGTAGCCGCCTTGCGGTCTGATCCGGTTCTCGAGGGACTGGTCGACCGACAGAATCATCCTCGCTACGACAACCTGGCCGTTCGCGTGCGGCCCAACAAAGTCAGACACGATCTGGCCCGCATTGCGACTCTCGGTACCGTCAAAAAGCTTGGAGTTCTGTATTTCCCGGCCGATGCGGAGTTCGCCGCCGCTGTGTCGTCAATTGACTCGCTGGCACGTCAGCAGGGCATGGAAGTGGTGGGTGGTGAAGGGTATGATCGCAACGGCACCTATGCCTTCTACAAGGCGGCGGATGAGTTGAAGGGAAAAGTCGATGCCCTCTATCTGGGTCCGCTGTGGGGATTCGACCACGCTAAAGAGCGCCAGTTTTTTGATCGTCTGCATCTCCAGCACATGAAATGCTTTTCCGCGGAGGGTGAGCGTCCGGTTTTGCGCGGAGGCATGATGGGTGGCTCGGTGGAAACGATGCGCACGACGGCCGCCTTCCATGTCTGGCAGACGGTACAAATCATTCAGGGCGCCCGGACCTCGGATCTCATGACCGTGATGGATGAAACGCCGGGTGTGGTGATCAACGAATATATTGCCGACCTGCTCGATGTCGATCTGCCCGAGGATATCTGGCTGCGAGCCACGATCATCCCCGGTCCGGCTCCCGATGATATCGAACGATTGTCCCTTCGCGATGCAGTGTCGCTGGCTCTCACCCGGAATCAGGGCTTTCTGGCGACCTACGATGCGCTTGATGCCGCCTCGGCGGCCGCCTCGAAAGCCGCCGCGGCCTATCTGCCGCAGGTGGGTATTTCCGCTGATGTCCGGCATGTCGACAACAACACCGTTCATAACGATGATCGGTTTGCGAACAATCAGTACCGGGCCGGTCTGGATTTCGAGCAGCGGCTGTTTTCTCTCAGCACCATCCGCAATATTCGCGTTGCCCGGCAGGATCGCACACTGGCGACGGTCGATGTGCGGCGGGCTGCCATCGATCTGGAACGGGCCGTCCATGTGGCGTACCTGGACTGCCTGCAGGCGGATATTGAAATCGGCGTGCTGGAGGCATACCGCAGGCAAGTGGAAGGCTGTTTGCAGCTTGCCGGTATGGGGCAGTCGCTTGGGACCTTTGCGGTCGCCGATCTCCTGCGCTGGGAGAGCGAACATGTGACGGTGTTGCGGTCGCTCTATGATCTTCGATCGGAACGTAAGATTGCAGGTGTGGTGCTCAATACTCTGGTGGGGCGTCCGGGCGACTATCCGGTTCAGCTTGAGCCGCACGGTTTTGGCGAGACGGGTCTGAATGGACTGTATCCGGTCCTTTCGCGTGTGGCCGAGAGGCTGGGCGGCCGACAGGCGCTGACGGAAGCGCTGGTGGCGTCGGCCTACGAAGAAAACCCGGTCCTGCGTCGTCTCAATGCCGAAAGCGACCGTCGACACTATCGCCTCGGTGTCAACGGCGCGCGGTTCTGGCCGGAGTTTGGTGTACATGCCCGGATGGGCTTGGTCGATGAACGCCGGGAGTGGGACGGGTTTGTCGAAGAGCATGCCACGTGGTCGATCGGAGCCCGACTGACGTTGCCGCTGTTCCTGGGGGGCGAACGTTTGCGCGAGCGGACAGCACGCAAAGCCGAACTGCGTCAGTTGGACAATGAACGCGAACACCAACGGCTGGAAGTCGAAAACGACATCCTGATCGACATTGAGCGGATGTTCGCCGGCGGCTTCGCTCTGGATATGGATCGGCAGGCCGCCGAACTCGCCACGCGCTATGTGGACGAAGTATTCGACCGATACGGCGGTGACAAGTCTCTACTGGATATGCTCGATGCGCTCACATATGAACGTGACAGGGGCCTGGTGGCAGCGCGTGGCCGGGCGGCCTTCGGGCGGGCTGTGGTGACTCTGGCGGCCGACGCCGGATGGTATCCGCATCAGAGCGGCAACACCGCCTTCGAGGAGTTGTTGGTCCGTCTTCAGGCGATCGTCTCGGCCGGAAACTGACCGGCTGTCGGTATCTGACCGATTTGCATATTGTGCCATTACGCCGGATTCCGGCACAGAAACCATTTGACACCTTCCCGACTGATACGTATATATTGAGTACGTGCCCGTGCGGCACCGTACCTGGAGTCATATCGAAACCTACGCCAACGTGCATTAGACAATCAGACAGGAAAATCAACCCGGGAGGGTGAATCATGTGTGGTATGAGAGTTCTCACTGCTACTCTGTGCGTCCTCGTGTTTGCATCTTTGGCGATGGCGCAGGATCCTGGTGTCCCCGACACGCTCCGTTTTGTTACCGACGGCCTGACAGTGGGGCAATCGAAACCGATTTCCGTACACGTTGCAAACGACTTTGCAGTCAATGACATCGACGTGGCCCTTGGCCTGGTGACGCTGGACGGTGGGTTCGCGCAATTCGACTCGGCCGTCTTTATGGGGCGAATGGCCGACCCCACGGTCCTGACGCTCCGTATTGTGAACGACCTGTGGCTCACCGGCAGTTCACCGGATACGATGCTGCTGGCCTTCCTCAAAAATGTCGGCAATGAACTTCCGGCGGGAAGTGACGTGATCGCCAAGCTGTATTTCACCGGCCTGAGTGCCGGGACTATGAGCATTGACACGGTCACTGTGTCGAGCGGGGTGCAACTTGATTTTATCGTGGGGGGAACCCAGGGCGCCAAGTACAAACCGGTCTTCCATTCTCCCAACGTGACGATTGCTCCGGCTTCAAATCTGCCCGTCATTCTGTCCGAGACATCAAACACGATCGGCACAGTGGGGAATGACATCGGCTTCACCGTCTCAGCAACGTCGCCGGGCGGCGATATCCCCGATGTCTGGCTGTCCGCCATGACCGGCTACGATGATACCACCATTACGCCGGCCGTGCCGCCGGTGTTCTCCGGCATGGGAGAAGTTGATTTCGTCTGGACCCCGGTCGCGGCTGACATCGGCATCTGGCGGGCGACCTTCACCGCCTGTGACTCGGTGTTGAATTGCGTGACCACGGACGTCCTGATTCAGGTTGTTGCCGGGGAGCAGTTCATTCTTGGTTTCACGGCCGATTCCGTTCTCGACGCCTCTCAGTCGAGAGATCTGATGCACGGTGACTACGACGGTGACGGCTATCCGGAGGTGCTTTCCGGCGGGAATCCGTCCGGCTTTGAGCACATGATCACGGTGTACGATTTCGAAACGCCGGGTGGCTGGCAGGAGGCCTTTACGCTGACGGGACTGCCGACGTATGCCAGCCGCGGATCCGAACAGGCGTATCTCGACGGTGATGACAATCTGGATATCGTCACGCAGTGGTTTCGGAGCATTGTCACCCTGGCGGGCACCGGCGACAACGAATTCGAACTCGCCCGGGAGTTTGAAGTTGGTGCTTTGCCGAGCCGGGCCGCGACACTCATAGATTTCAACCAGGATCAATACATCGATTACGTGTTTTTGTCAGGGAGTTCAATCTTTGTGCTTGAGGGGCGGTCGGGCGGAAGTTTCGTTTCTGGTACCGCCTTTGGCATCGGCTCGGTCGGCACCTGTGTCATCAGTTCTGACTTCAACGGCGACGGCCTTGACGATCTGGCGCTGGGCACGGCGAACGGCCTGAGCATTCTCCTGGCCGACGGCTACGGTCATTACCTGGCATCGTATGCGTACACACAGATTTACGGCTCGCTTGATATCGATGTCACCAACCAGGGGTCGGACTTCAATGATGACGGAGTGTTTGATCTTTGCCTCGCGACACCGTCGGTGGGAGGCACCGGCAGCCAGATTGTCGTGTATCTCGGCAACGGCGACGGTTCCTTTGTTCAGTCTCCGGTACGCACAGTTTCCGGACACGTGTTGTCCAACTGCGCCGGGGACATCAATAACGACGGCTACCTTGATATTGCGTTTGTGAATGGTTCCCATCGGTATGTCGGTGTGCTGTACGGCGACGGTACCGGCGCTTTTCTCAACGAAACGAGATACTTCCTCTCCGTTCTTCCGCTCATCCAGATCGACTGTGTTGATCTCGATCTTGATGGCGATCTGGACCTGGCAGTGTCGGCGTACGCCACGCACATAGCCTCGACGATGTACGCGCTGCTTAACCAGCTTGATCCACCGGGATTCAGCGCTCGTTCGGTAGAAGTACAAGCATCGGATAACGCGGATCTTGAGCTGACGTCGAGTACTGGGCGCAAAGTGAATAAGGTAGCCTGTACCATGTCTTCGGGCGCGTACTTCACGCGCGACCTTAACAGCAATGAATATATCGATGACATGGTACGGATCGGCACAGTGGAGTCAGGGTCGTATTCATTGCGGGTGGCGCCCAAGCCCCATTTGCCGGCAGGACACCCTTTCTCGGTGGAGTATTCTGTCAACGGCAAGCCGTATCGCCTGGCCCGTAATGCGGCCATGAGCGCCGAGGGATACAACTTCCGGATTGCTCCAGGTGGGACTTCCGACGTGGTTCCGATTTCAGGCATCTTCATGCACAACCCTCGGCCGCTGTTCATGTGGCCGGATGAGGGAGAGGTCATTTTTGAGTTGTCCTCCGAAATCGAGTTTCGCACTCTCGTCGAAAGCGCAACGGTATCCGGGGGGGCGTACACGCTGACGACACTGCTTGAGCCGGCGGATACCGCGACGTACTACTGGCGGACACGCCCGACCGGAGCGACTGAGTATGATGGCCTGTATGCCTTTAACCTGGTACCGGGGGCGACAGTGGCCGGTGATCTGGACTATTCAGGTGGCACGGATGTCGGCGATTTGACCCTGCTGATCAGCTATTTGTTCATCAGCGGACCGGCTCCGGACCCGGTGTCGATGGCAGATTTCGACAACACCGGCATGGTGGATATCGGTGATCTCACTCGTCTGATTGAGTACCTGTTTTTTTGGGGCAGTCTTGACTGATCGGCTGCGAACTGGGGACAGCAGAAGGCCGCCCGAACGGGCGGCCTTATCTTATTCAACGAGGTGAAGATACAGGGCGGCAAGCCACACGAAAGACAATCCCCAGGCCAGGATGGATCGGACTAGCCGGTAGGATTGACGGTCCCGGAACGCCGGAGTGGGCTGCCCCCGCATCGCCTTAACCGCTGCCCGGGCATAGCTGAGGAATGACGCCAGCAGCAAGATTAAAGCGATGGGAGTGACCATGGTGATCCCAAAGGGAAAGCGTATCACGTAACCGGCGATGAGTACCGCCACGGCGCCAAAGGCGTACTTGCCGGTGAGGTTCGATGGCAAACTCAGGCGTTTGCCGCGCATGATGATAAGGCCAACGATCAGGATGAGCAGGTCACGCCCGACGATGGCAAGGGCCAGCCAGACCGGGAACTCTCGATACACAATAAGACCAAGCACCAGGATGCCGGCGAATATCTTATCCGCAATCGGGTCCAGCGCTATTCCCAGCGGTGTCACCTGCCCGAGCCGTCGCGCCAGGTAACCATCGAGCGCATCGCTCACGCCCGCCAGAATCATGAGTATTGCGGCCGCGATTATTGCCGATGCGCCCTCGCGCGAGATGCAGTAGACCATCGCAAAGGCGATAGGGATTCGCACCAGACTCACAAGATTGGGAAGCAGCAGCAGTTCGCGCATGTACACCCTGTTTTGTTATGTCCCCGGCACCAACCGTCAACGTTAGGCAAAAGATACGTTTCTGGCAAGTGTGCAGTTTGTTTTGGCTTCGGGCTGTCCACCTTAGGACTTGCTACATTCGGGACACCGGAGTATATTATAAGGACTTCAGGCAAGACATCAAGATCCAGATCGATACCAACTGCCCTCTGGTATTTTGCTCGTGGGAGGCGTTCAGCTTTCCACACTGCGCCGGGGTGGATTGCCACGCGGGGTATCTCAAGGGAGGAGTACCGCTATGTGTCGCTCAGTGCTTCAGACGCTGATGTGCGTTGTATTGTGTCTGTTACCGGCCAATGTCTTCGCACAATCGGTATCGCTTGACCATGTCGACGGTGCGTACAACAACGGCACCATGCTCCGGGCCGGGGGGACGGCTACGTTTTACATTCGTTTTACCAACCCCAGTGACCGCTACTTCAATATCAACAACGGTTTCCGGGTGTAT
>JAHIVM010000507.1 GCA_018816665.1 Candidatus Zixiibacteriota bacterium | reverse complement strand
TGAAGGTGGGGCCCGGTCGTGTAACCGCTGTTGCCCATGGTGGCAACCACCTGGCCGCGCTTAACCCGTTCGCCGCGCTTGACATCCACGCTGGCCAGATGACCGTAACGGGTGACAAACCCGTAGCCGTGGTCAATCACCAGCATTTTGCCCATATTGCCGTACGTCCCGTATTCTTTCACCTTGCCGTCGGCCGGTGCTATGATAGGTGTGCCGGCCTTGTTGGCGATATCAAGGCCGCGATGGTAACTTTTGTACCCCGTAAAAGGATCGTGCCGCATACCAAAACCACTGGAATTCCATCCTTTGGTCGGCCAGATCGAGGGCGTATGATCCAGGCGGTCTTTGAGGTCCGTAAGCAGATCCTCGACCTCACCGTATTTCTCCAGTTCAAAGCGGGAGAGCCTGAGCAACCGATCAACCTCGGCCTCCGTTCGGTAAGCCAGCATCTGTGTTTCGGAAACGGGAACTGTTATGGGGGCCGACGGCCCACCGATACCGAGCTGGCGCTCTTCAGGATCGATTTCGGGAAGATCGAATATGGTGCGGAGAGCGATTTCCTTGTTGACCAGTTCGCTGTAGCGACTGTCGGTCTCCGCCAGGTTCCAGCGCAGGGTCTCATACTTCTCAGCCATCTGAGCGTTTTCCTGCTTCAGACGGTCAAGTTCGCTCTTGTCAACCTGATCTACAAAAAACGCCGAAGCCAGGAAGAAACTGGCAAAAAGCAGCGTCAACAACAGCGCGCAGCCGGCAACCAGGCTCCAGACCGGAACGCAGAGCTGCTTGGAAACACCACTGGAATCCGGAACGATGAGCAGAGTAAGTCTCTTTTTAAGCATCTACATCCACCAATAACGTACGTCAGACTGGCCTATCGTCTGCAAAGCAATGCAAGGCCACTAGATAAGCGTCGAAAGTAGGCCAGATGCTCCGATGAGTCAAGCAAAAACTGTGTGACCTACTTGATCAGCACATACTCGCGTTTGAGTATCTTGTTGACCACGCCTACCAACTTCTCCGTCTGAACATTCTGTAAGCTGTACAGATGCCAGTACGTCTTTTTTGGTAGATAGACTCCTTTCTTCTTCTTTGTCTCAGCCATGCCAACTCCTTTCAAGTGACCGGGGTTCCCCAGAATCACCGACGGCATCGCCTATCAGTAATATCGGGTGAAACACCCGGATCGTTAGTGCGCCAGTCAACTCATGTCGCAGGTTTTGTGCCGATCCCTTGACATTTCCCGCCCAAAATCGAAAAAAAACAGTTAATATGTTATCATACAGGGCATTAGACTACCACCTGACCACCCGTGCCGACAGGTGTTTACGACCATAACGTGCAGACCCGGTTCCAAAAACTAGGCTGGTCGCCCACACCTGATGGGTTTTGGGACGGCCCTGTGCAACAACTGAACAGGCTTCCAGGCCACCGACCCCGACCCGACCCCATTCCGACCTGGCGAACTGCTCCGGTCGCCCGGAGCCGTGGATCCACCGCAATCATTGTGCTCCGGAAACACCCCGTTGTCCGGTCAGGCCGGATCCCGGGGTGCTGTAACCCTGTCGGGACCAAATCATCGTGACGTATGTTATAGCATCTTGCCGTATTTTGTCACATTTGCCTGTTCGTCCACCTGCTCGGCACCATTTGACTCGGACCGTTCGGTCTCTTACATTGAGCGGGTGATACTTGCAACCGAAGGGAAATCGCATGACTGACATAGCTCAAAAAACTGTCGTGGTAACCGGTGCCTCGTCAGGCATCGGCGAGGCCATCGCCCGTCGTTTTGCTGCCGCCGGCAGCCGCCTCATTCTGGCCGCTCGACGTCAGGACCGCCTGGAAGCGTTGGCTTCCTCTATCTCGACCAACTGTCTGTGCCTGGAACTTGACGTCCGGGATCGGGGGGCGGTGGCCGATGCTTTTGGTTCTTTGCCGGAACCTTACCGCAATGTTGATATCCTGATCAATAACGCCGGCCTCAGCAGGGGGCTGGACAAGCTGCATGAAGGCAATCCCGACGGCTGGGAGGAGATGATTGACACCAATGTCAAAGGCCTGCTTTACGTCAGCCGGGCCGTACTCCCGGGCATGGTCGCGCGAGAGTCGGGGCACGTCATCAACATCGGCTCCATCGCGGGACACGAGGTCTACCCCAGCGGCAATGTCTATTGCGCCTCCAAGCATGCCGTTGACGCCCTCACCCGGGGGCTGCTGCTGGATCTGGTGGACACCCCCATACGAGTATCGACCGTTGATCCCGGCCTGGTGGAAACAGAGTTCTCCCGAGTGCGCTTCTACGGAGATGCGGAGCGGGCCGAACGCGTGTACAAGGGCTTCCAGCCGCTGCGGGGTGAGGATATCGCCGAGGCGGTCTACTGGGTGGCCGAACGTCCCGCCCATGTGCAAGTCGCCCAGATGATTATCCTGCCGACCGCCCAGGGTTCGGCGATGGTCACGCACAAGAAATAAAGAGTCATCTTTGGTCGACTCCGTCGGCTAAAACTTGACCGAATCAGTCCCTTAACCGATACTCGAATATACAGGCAGCAAATTTCGATCATCGTGAATCAACAAAAGGGGACCGATCGTGAAGATTCTGCATGTCCTGTCCGTGATAGTCCCGGCATTGCTTGTCAGTGCCTGCTCATCGCCCGCCGTCAATGTCGCCCGTGCCCCGGGTACGGAAACAGCCGACTATCAATCCTTCGGATTTGTCCACGTGGCCAACCGACCCGCCAACCCTGACCGACCGTCATCATTTGCACCCCGAGCCTACCGTCAACTGGAACGGACCATCGGACGAACCCTGGAAGAACACGGCTACCGCTGGGCAGGCGCCGATCAAGCCGACATGCTGGTAGTGTATCATCTGCCCTCCGGGCGCACGGCGCCGATGAGTGAATGGACATACCTCGTGTCGGACCGTTTCAGGGACATCGGTCAATCCGCGGAGCGCGCCGAGGCGCTGGTGATTGACATTGTCGATCGCCGGGCCAACCGGCTGGTCTGGCGCGGCTGGTCGGACAACGTTGTTGCGGGGCGCGATGATCCGGGCAGAAAGGTAGATGCCGCGGCCGCCCGTATTGTTGAAAGATTTCCGACCGCAGCCGGAGGCGCCCTTGCCTCCGATCCCTCAATCGCCGAGCGCCTGACAAAAAAACGACCCGGCAGGTAACCACCGGGTCGCAGAAACGAACATCGTCTTTTCGATCAAGCATCAAAATAGGTCTCAAACTCATACGGCGTAGGCCGTACTCTGATTTCCGAAACCTCTTTGCGCTTTATCTTGATCCAGCTTTCCAGCAGATCCGGCGTGAACACACCACCCTCCAGCAGGAAGTCGTGGTCTTCCTCCAGCGCGTTGAGCGCCTTGTTCAGAGAGGTCGGCAACTGGTGAATCTGGGCCATCTCCTCTTCTGAGAGACTGTCCAGATTAACATCCAGGGGCAGCCCCGGATCGATTTTGTTTTTGATACCATCCAGACCGGCCATGAGCATAGCGGCATATCCCAGGTAGGGATTCATGGTACCGTCGCCGGGGCGGAACTCAAAGCGCATCATCTTGGGATCGCGCTGATACCCGGGGATACGGATACAGGCGGTGCGATTGCCCACCGAATACGTGCAGGCTACGGGAGCCTCAAAGCCGGGGACGAGGCGTTTGAACGAGTTAGTCGATGGATTCGAGAAGGCCAGGATGGCGTCGGCATGCTTCAACATGCCGCCGATGTAATGCAGACCGATTTTGGAGAACCGGGCCGGACCCTTTTCATCGAAAAACATCGACCCCTGGGCGTTGGCCAGATACTGATGTACGTGCTGACCTGAACCCGGCTCATTGAAAAGGGGCTTGGGCATAAAGGTTGCCGACTTACCCTGCCGGAAGCATTCGTTTTTCACGATATACTTCACCAGCATGCTTTTGTCGGCCATGTCCAGCAGCGTGGCGAATTTTACCTCGATTTCGTGCTGACCGCCTCCGCCCACCTCGTGATGATGATATTTCAGCCCCACACCAACATCGGCCATCATGGATGCTATCTCGCTGCGGAGATTGTAGGTTCGATCCATCGGCGGAGCCACATGGTAGCCCTTTTTGTAGGGAATCTTGTAGCCCAGATTCTCTTCGTGTCACCCGCATTCCAGGGAGCCTCGGAGGAGTCCAGGAAATAGAAGGCACTGTCCGGACCCTGGAAGAAGTTGACCCGGTCAAAGATATAAAACTCAAACTCCGGTCCGAGCACCGCCCTGGCACCCTTGATCCGTTTGGCCAGCAGCTTCTCGGAGTCCGCCGCCACTCGTCGAGGATCGCGGCTGTAGGAAACGACGTCTTTGTCGACTTCCATGATATTGCCGATCATCGACATGGTCGGACGCTCAAAAAAGGCATCCATGAAAACAGTCGAGGGATCCGGCAACATGATCATGTCACCCCGCTCAATCGATGAAAACCCGGGCATCGAGGAACCGTCGACCCCAATACCATTCCGGAACAGGTCATCGGTGAGCGACGATACCGGTATCGTGATGTGATGCCAGGCGCCGACCAGGTCCACCAGTTTGAGATCAATGAATTCAACTTTGTTTTCAGTAGCGAATTTGGCAAGCTTGTCCAGTTTCATATCTCCACCCGAGTCACAGTGTTTCAGAAAGATGGACGGATATAATAGTCAGAATCGCCGATCTTGGCAAGACAATCCGCATCTGCGCCCCGGAGCACAGGGTGCCCCAGGGCACCTGACGGACCCAAACAGCAGACCGGCGCCACGGTTGGTGGCTGCGGCAATAGCTGTTCTCTTGCAACACCTTAGAGGCGTGGACATGGCGGCGCCCACCGGCCTTTTCTGCAGGTCTTACTGACGGACAATGGATATGTGCTCCTGTGGTTGATAAGATACCGCCGCTGCGCGCACCGCTGATTGAAGGGTGGGCAACTTCGACAGGACAGTGATTGCCCGACCAAAACCTCCACCGTCCCACAAGACATAAACATGTCGAGGGACTCATCACCAGACATCTTCCGGACACCGGCCACCACCATGATGTATTCTCATCACAACGTGCTGACTGTGCAGCACCGCGCCGGAGATGTATAACCCGCGGTAACCGAGTTTCAGCGGGCCACGGACTCTTTTCGGATACGCATATCCACGAAACAGGGTGATGCAGCCCGGGACCATCACGGCAACAATGACATGCAACGGCGTGGTGATCAGGGGGGCAGGGAACCCGGCAGGTGTTGCCTTCAATGTGCATTGTGCGAAAATTGTGTCACACAATGCGAAAAAATGGTTGAATATAGGAAATCGTCCCCTATACTGCGCTATCATTTACTTGTCTAAACGGAGATCAACACAGTGAATTACACGGACGGTATTATCAAGAACAGTGAGTTCTTCACTACTGCTGAATTGGCCAAAAAACTGAAAATGAACGTGCAGGTCATCACTCGTAAGGTTCAGGCCGGAGAGATCGAGGCCTACAAAATAGGTAAGGAATGGCGCATTCCCGAGCGCTCGGTATTCGCCTGGCTGGAAAAGAACACCAATACCAACGGTACACCCGCACGCAAACCGAGAGTGGTCACCAATCTGGTCAGGAAAACGGCCGAGACGCCGCAGCTTTCCAACCAGCACGCCACACGTAAACATCTGCTTGAGTACATATTGGCCCAGTTCGAGCCAAACAGAGAATACTCACCCGACGAGGTCGACCGCCGCATCCAGCGTTACCATACCGATTCCACCACGGTCAGGC
>JAHIVM010000506.1 GCA_018816665.1 Candidatus Zixiibacteriota bacterium | reverse complement strand
GTGAGGCTGCCGCAGCACAGAATATGTTGAATCTGTCCCAAAGCGTTCCGGGTGATCTCATTGGGTTCCCGGAGGTTGTGGCGACTTTTGAGCGGCGCTAAAAGGCTGCCAACAAGCTGACCATTGTCGATGACAATTCTGAGGGCCGGTGCCGCAAGCACCGGCCTTCGCTTCTTTGCGATCATGCACTTAACCCCGATACCCATTGGATTACTTGTGTAGCCGGTGTCCCGGATCACTTCCTGTTTGTGCAACCTGTTGCGCATTTTCATGTCAGGTGGGGATGGTAAGGCTCGCCGTTGTGGCAGAGGCTGTCTGAAGAAGCCATTTGGGGTTGCCTTTCATAGCCTTATGCCATATATTCCAAGTGCTTACTCAAACCTCACCGCCTGTTCTGCAATGGCACGTTTGTTGCTGTTATGGGATACGACTGTTGCTGATTCTGGACTACCTTGAGATAAATCAGGGAGTGGTGCGCGCTGGATTTCCAGCCACCTGACGTTAGAGTCGGGCATCCCCCCTCCACCACTCCCTGAATTTTTTTGCCTTCTCCCGCGAGTATCAATAAATCCCCTCCGGTTCCGATACTATGCTAGACAGACTATTATCTGGAGGTATGGTGAGGATAGGTAGACCGGGTCTGCTCGTGCGCTTCAGCCACCTGCTCATCGTGCAGGTGCTTTTCATATTCGTGGCAGTGGCACTGATCCTGTTTAACGATACCAATGAAGTCGAGTATTCTCCCGACAAAACAGGGACCGGCTTCAAGTTGCAGCAGGCCTGTCTGGTTGCAATCGACGCGTATGATGCCGATACCGGATGGCCTGCGGATTCGGCCCTGGCCGTCGTGCAGGGCGCTCTGTCGGAGTTGCCGGGGTTGAATCACGCGGCGCTGGTGCTGCCTTCGTCAGACGACAGCACAGCGATTCTCACCGTCTTCTCTCGTGACAATCAGGATTCCGCCACCGGCGGTCTTGAGTATCCCGCCGTTGACTACTACGATCCCAGCATGATCCGGCTGGTGTCCGGCGAGGAACCGGGATTTACGCTCTCTTCCATCTACGGCTCCAAGCATACCGTGTTTTATGGGCGGTTGGGCGGCCCGCCGGATGTGGGGCCTTGGGTCCTGGCGGCGATTCTCGATCACGACTTGCTGGTGTCCGAAGCGGCTCCCCTCAAATATGCCATCTTTGTTTTGTTTCTGTTTTCCGCCCTGGTATCGTTGCTGACCGTGTACTTGCTGATCCGTCACTTCCAGAGTCCGCTCGAACGACTCACCAGCGGCATGGAAAAAACGGCTGAGGGCGAGTTGTTTCACATTGTCGAAGCCGATGGCGATGCTGAACTTGGCCGCCTGACCCGCGCCTTCAACCAGATGTCACGGCGGCTCTGGACCACGCATCGCACGCTGAAAGATTCCAATGTCCGCCTTGCCGGTGCCAATGCTGCGTTGCAGGAGTCAAAGTCATTTTTCACTGAGTTGATTAACAAGTCACCGCTGGCGATTGTGGTTGCCGATGCAGACGGGGAGATCATACTGATCAATGAGGCCGCCGGCGACATGTTTGGCTATTCCGACGCCGATGCGGTTGGTAGGCCGATCGATAGCTTGTTTATAGATGAAGCCGGTATCGGTGATCGGGACATAGCTGATGTGTGCGACCCCCAGGCCGAGGTGATCTGTCGTCGTCGCGACGGCTCCCATTTCCCGGCTTTTGCCGTCACGGGAAAAGCCCGGAACGATCTGACCGGCCGGGAAGCCTGCCTGTACATGGTGCGTGACATTACCGAGAGCCGAAACTTCCAGGATATGATGATCCGCCTGGATCGCTACTACACCCGGGGCCAGATGGCCGGCGATATTGCCCACGAAATCAACAACTATCTGGCGGTTCTGTTGGGCAACGTTGAATTGATGCCGTTGCTTCTGAAAAAAGGCAAAATGGAGAAGGTGGATCAGAAGCTGGAACTCATGAAAGATACGGTGGAGCGAATTGTGCAGTTCACCGACGGTCTCATGGATACGCCGCGCAATATACCCGAGCTTGAGGCCACGTCGCTGAACCAGATCGTGGAGAACGTGCTGGCATTCCTGAAGCCGCAGAACAAGTTCGACAAGATAGATATTTCCGTAGAGCTTTCGACAGAGATGCCCGTGCTGGAACTCGATCCGGGGCAAATTCAACAGCTGCTGGTAAACCTCATCTACAATGCCGCGGATGCGGCCAATGATTCCGACGGCCCCAAAACCGTCAGGGTGGCAACTTCGGTGGTGACATGTGAGGGCGTCCGGTATGCCCGGGTCGATGTGTGCGACAGCGGTCCCGGGGTTCCGGAGGACAGGGTTGAGGCCCTGTTTTCTGGACGCTTCACTACCAAGCGCAAAGGCCACGGTATCGGTCTCATTACCTGCCGCAAGCTGGTGGACAACCACGGCGGGCAGATCGGGTACAGGCGCGATAGCGAGACCGTGTTCTACTTTCAACTTCCTCTGTCCGGTGTCGCCGACGTGCCTTCCGTACTCCCGGAGGCCAAGTTGACCGAGGCCGGCCTTTCCGTCTAGTGTGATTTTGTTTGCGCCACTCCTGAGAGCCACCTAGTTTACACCATGCCGACTACCATGGATCATAAGCCCGCGGGACTCGATCAACGGGTATTGACCGCTGCCGCATTGGTACTGGCCGCCATTGTGCTGCTGATTACCTGGGTAACGATCAAAAAAAGCAGGAACGACAGCTACGCACTACTTGAGGCCCAGGGCATGGCCTTTAGCGAGGCTCTGGCTCAGGCGGCCGAAAACACCATTCAGGCGGAATCATTCGCCGAGTATCTCCTGCAGACTAGATACAGCGACCTGACCACCAGTTTGCGCGATTTGGGGCTTGATCGAATCGGCGAAATCGACTTGGTCACCTTTGCGCATACGCACGACTTGATGGGTGTGTATTTGTATGATACCACGGCCGAAGTGGTGCTTGGCATTACCGCCGCGGGTACGCGCGGCGCTCCGCCGCTGTTTGTTGCCAACGAGGTCGCCGACCTGTTTGCCGATCCCGAAGCCAATTTTGTCCTGCTGACCGATCGTCCCGAGCCGCCCCGGGGGCCGGTGCATTACTACCTGGAAGTTACGCCGGATCTGTCCCGAGTGATTGTTCTGGCCGCCGATGCGTTGTACTACGATGATGCCCTGCAGCAAATCGGTATCGGTTATCTCGCCCAGAAGATGGCACAGGAAAAGGGCGTGGAATACATCCTGTACCAATCCCTTGAGGGAATAGTGTTCGCTTCCCGAAAACCGGGCGACCTGGTGGCAATCGAGTCGGACCCCTTCCTCCAGGCGGCTCTGGATGGCGATGAGATCGTCAGTCGCCGGTACGAGTTTCAGGGACGCCAGGTGCTTGAGATAGTTCGACCCTTCGAGGGTGGTGCCTATCCTTTCGGCCTGTTCCGGGTGGGGATATCACTGGAACGCTTCTATGACATCAGTGCCGGCTTTGACCGCCAGATGATGATCCTCTCCGGAACCCTGTTTGTGCTGGTGCTGGTGGCCATGTTGTACCTGAGTGGCAGGCGCAAGCGGGCGCGATTGTCCCGCCAGCTCAGCGACATGCGCCTCGTCACCGAGCGCATTTTTGAACAGATGCGTACGGGCGTGGCAGTGATTGACGGGCGGGGTGTCATCCGCATGGCGAATGAGGCCTTTGAAGAAGTATTTGGCGTGCGGAATGTCCGGGGACAGACCTGGGCTGACGCTATGGGCGACCACCACGGCCTGCTTCGTGACCTCCAGGAGGGCGATACAACAATTGATGAGCGGGAGATCTCGGTGCAGGTGGGTGGCAGAGAGCGACGTTTGCTTGTGGCGCAGTCGAAGCTGGGCGATGTCGAACAAAATCGGACCGGTGTGATCGTGGTCGTGTACGATATCACCCGGCTCAAACGCTACGAGCGGGCAGCCCTGCGCAAAGAGCGTCTGTCTGAGATGGGTAATCTGGCCGCCGGTGTGGCGCACGAAATCCGTAACCCGCTCAATGCCATCTCTATTGCGGCGCAGCGTCTGGCCTCGGAGTTCCAGCCCCGCTCAGACACGGAGCAGTACCTTGCCTTTACCCGCCAGATACGCACCGAAACTTCACGCCTGAATGACATAATTACGCGTTTCCTGGCCCTGGCACGCGAAGAAAAAAAACAGGCGCAACGGGTTGATGTGGCGTCACTGCTGCATGATATCGGTGCTCTGCTGAGAGTCGAAGGGGAGAGACTCCAGGTGGATGTGGTGGTGTCTGCGGAGCCGGATGTGATCGTTCAGGCGGATCCGGATCGCCTGAAACAGGTCCTGCTCAACCTGTTCAACAATGCCAAGGAGGCTCTTGATGGCTCTTCCGGGCAGGTGACCATTGCTGCCCGGCGCGATGGCAAGACGGTTCGGATAACCTTTGCGGACAACGGGCCGGGTATCGCCCGCGAAGTGGCTGACAGGATCTTTGCTCCCTACTATACGACCAAGGAATCCGGAACGGGTCTGGGGCTGCCCACGGTCCAACGTATCATTGCGGACTACGGGGGAGATGTCATGCTGGATGGGGATTACACGGGAGGAGCCCGTTTTGTAGTCAGTCTTCCGGCCGTGTGATCACGGTTTCCCAAACAGGCAAGAGAAAACCCCGGTCGCATAAGCGACCGGGGTTTTTCGATCTATGCAAACACAAAACGTGCTTACTTCTTCGGCAGAGGCGTATTACGGCCCTTGTTGTTGACCTGAGCCCAGAGCCAGTCCGTGCTGACGGACTTCGGACGAGTGATCGGCGTACCAAGAGCGCGGTTGAGAACCTGCTGTGACAGCATGCCCATGGAACGCGACACGGAGAACAGCACCGTGTAGTACTCGAATTCACGCAGCCCGTAGTAGTACAACAGGGCACCGGAACCGGCATCGACATTCGGCCACGGGTTGGCAGCCTTGCCGTGTTCTTTGAGGACCTGCGGTACGATTGTGAATACCCGGTCTACCGTCTGGAAAACCGGATCGTCCTTCATGTACTTCTTGCCAAAGGCGTTGAAGGCCGTGAAGCGCGGATCGGTGACACGCAGTACGGCGTGACCGTAGCCCGGAATGACCTTGCCGGAATTCAGCGTTTCCCAGGCATAGTCGCGAATCTGCTGTTCGGTCGGGGCGCCCTTGAACTTCTTCATGGTCTGAAGAATCCAGTTCAGGCACTCCTGGTTGGCGAGACCGTGCAGCGGGCCGGCAAGTCCATTCAGACCGGCCGAGACCGCGTAGAAAGGATCGGAAAGCGCCGAACCCACCGTGTGACAGGTGTTGGCGGATACGTTGCCACCTTCGTGATCGCAGTGGAGCGTAAGGTAGAGGCGCATCATGTCAGCCGTTTCGCCCTTGTGCGGCGGCAGACCGAGCATCTTGGCATAATCGGCGGCCCAGTCGAGGACACGCGACGGCTTGATCAGCTTGGCCTTGTGGTACTTAATGCGGTACACACCGGCAGCGATCGTGTGGATCGTACCCATAATGCGCATGGCATCTTCCAGGGTCGGAATCCAGTAATCCATCTTGTTCATGCCCTTGGAGTACGCTTTGCGGAAGGCTGATTCGTTTTCCATGGCCAGAATCGCCGTATCGAGCATCGCCATCGGGTGCGATGTCGCCGGCATGGCCTTCAATACCTTCCAAACGTAATCAGGGACTTTGCCGTTGCGTTTGAGTTCTGTCTGGAACTGCGCAAGCTCATCCTTGGTCGGGAATTTGCCGATCAGCAGGCACCAGAAGATTTCCTCCGGCAGACGGTCCTTGATTTTCATGATCGGGTTGCCACGAATGATCAGGCCAGTGTCCGGTTCCACGACGGAGGTGTCGCACACCATACCCTTGATGCCACGCATACCGCCGATAGCCTGTGCTATCGTAGCTTCAGAGATTTTCACCGCGCCGTGAAGCTTCATTAGTTTCGCGCGGTCCTCTCTGAGTTTCGGAATCATGCCACCCAGTTTTTCCTTCAAAGTTTTAGCCATGATGATCTCCTTTATCCGGCTTTATGGAATGTACACATGGTTTTCCGATCATAGTATTCGTTGTGAAATGATTCACATTGAATTCGAAACTACGCAACACTTAAAGCATTGTCAAGTATTTCGGTTACCCCGAATCGAATTATTTGCGGGATGGCAGGAGTTTGTCTGGGTTGAGGAGTCCCCCTGGGTCGAAAACATCCTTGATCGTCTGCATGGCGGCCAGGGTCGGTGAGTCAAACTCCATGGCCAGGTAGCGGCGCTTGGCCAGACCGATGCCGT
>JAHIVM010000505.1 GCA_018816665.1 Candidatus Zixiibacteriota bacterium | reverse complement strand
GACAACTATCCGCTTGTCCCGCAAATCATCGACTGTGGGCTCCGGAGAACCGTCATCGCGATAGAAAATCGCATACGACATTACGTCATACGGTGGCGTGAAGTCAACATCGTGCTGCAGGTAGCGATCGTACGGCAAGCCGATGATGGCGTCAATATGCCCGGCGTCAAGAGCCTGCAACATCTCATCGGGCGACCCCAGGCGAATGTCGATCTGCCGTTGCATTACACCCGCCAGGGCGTGTGTCAGGTCAACGGTAAATCCCGTCAACCCGTCGTCATCTTCAAACTCATAGGGGGCGTCACCCAGTCCCCCACCCACGATAAGGCGAGAACGGATCAGGAACGATGTTTCCGTCCAGTCGCCCCAGCCGGCGGGATCACCAATCCGCAGACGGGCGTAGTAGAAGTGGTCCTCTACCAGCGGTGCACCGTCGTATTCGAGACGGGGTAGGGCCGGTTCGAACACGCCACTGGACCACATTTCGGCTTGGGACCAGTTGCGATCGGTCCCAACCTCAAGTTCAGCACTGTACGCAACTCCCTCCGGGCTCGCAGGCAACGCCCATGAAAACAGGGGGACGGCAGAATACACTATATTGCCGGAGGCGTCCGGTCCGACCGCCAGGTGAGAGGCCAGCGGCTGGATGCGATCGGCAACGGGCAGGGCGCCTATGTCACACACGGTACCATCGTCGTCCGGCCGCGAGGTCGGACTCCCGCCGTCGATACATAATGACCCGCGCCTCGGGACATAATCCTCGGCCAGTAGCGGATCCGTGTCAAAACAACCGGCACCGCTGTCAGTCACGTTTATGTAGTTGATACCGTTGTTCCAGAAACAGTTGTGCGAGAGACGCACGCTCAGGAACTCCCCCTGGACATGCAGACCATACTTGGGATTGTTCACCACGATATTGTTGCGAATGGTGGGCGGTATTGAGGAAAAACACGAAATGCCACCGTTGGCGCTGTGCATGATGGTATTGTTGACAATCAGGGCTGCGGCCGGACCGACAGTCGGACTGAGCGGATAGCCCGGACCGGACAGCGCCACCGCCGCCCAGTCAGTGACGTGCTGCCCGACAATGACATTGCGGCTGATCGTGGGGCCGGAGTTGATACAGTGTATGGCCATCCAGCCACCCCGAAGGGTGAAACCCTCGAGCACGGCCTGGAAATCTTCCCCGTGGTCAAATGTCACCAGCGTGACACTGTCCGGGGCAGTGATGATCGTATGGGCCGGCCCCACGGCCGATTTGACCACGATGAGGCGCCCCCCGAAATTGAGGGACTCCGTGTAGACGCCCGGTTGTACCAGAACGGTGTCGCTGTCACGAGATTCATCGATTGCCTGCTGGATCTGCGCAATTGCGTCGGGGACCACAAGGGTCCGTGACACCAGGGGAGCAGGCAGGATGAGGAGTATCACGATGAGGATGATTACGCGTACTGTCATGGCAGGATGGTCTCGGCCTCACTTCTGTTCCGGTCGGATTTTGTCTATCCCCTCACCTGGTAACTAAATATACGCATCCAGGTGGAACTGTCAACCGCTTAGGTCGAACCCGACCGGACGATCATAGGGTCACATGGTCGATGATCGACTGCCAGAGGTGCCCGGACACAAAACGAGGGGAGCCCGGCTGGTGCGCTGACGCACCTTCGGGTCTCCCCCGTATAGGAGGGAAATGAACCAGGAACTGGTGCCTGATGAAAGAGACGACCGTCCTGCCGTTGTCGGTGCGAGTTGCGAGTGCGGGCTGCCTGGACGATGCCTCTCGAAGGGGGGAGGGCCTTCGTCAGGCACCTGTTCCTTGGTTGTCTTTTTTGAGCCCCGGCATCCGGTGTGCTCTCCCGGCGTCCCTGCCGCGGATGCCTGAGGCTCAGGAATACAGCCTCACACTGTATTCGGCGACGATTCCAACTGCATAGGGAACATCGGAACAAACTACCCTGTCGTCAATGCGAGTAAGTTACCCATATACTACGTACGACAGGCAACGTCTCGCATCACCGCGCCGGTTGCACCGGGAGGCAGGCAATCAATTATCTCCCAGCAGGTTATAAGCTCAGGCGGCGGAGTCGGCGCGGAGCCTGGGAGTAAGATCTTCCTGCTTCAGCAGCAGCATTGTGCGCAAACGACGAAGGTCGTCGCCGACCATCAGCAGGCGCCCCGACACCATCACCGGCCAAATCATCAGAGTATTGTCCTCGGCGATGAGCCGGAACACTTCCTCTCGATCCGGTCGACCAACAGTATCCTGAGAAACCGATTTCCAGTCAAAATCCGGACGCACGAAGTATTTCAGGTCCAGATGCTTCAGGATTGCGGCGATTTCGTGGTAGCCCAACGGCTTCTCCCTGAGATCCCGAACCGTGAACTCAACTTCCTGCGCCTCAAGAACTTTTCTAATCCTGGTGCAGTAGGGCGCGTCCTTGTCACCGTACAGATGTACTCTTTTTCGCATATCATCCTCCGTGTACCGGGTAAACCCCGGTGATCGCCCGGAAACCCTCAGGCCTGTAGCCTGCCGGCTCCGGTACGAAAGAAATGTTCTCAACAATTGGAAGCGATCTGACCCGGCTGAAAACGCCGGGCCATCGCAGAGGCTAGTTACAGCCATTACAGGAGCGGTTAGACTCGCTGTGTCCCGATAGACTAGTTTCCTAATAGCCGATAAATCGGCTCCCCAAACAACTGCCTAAGGATATGAAGTATAAACGGATAGATCAATACGGCATATTTACGTAGCGGTTACGTATAGGGGGGTCAGGTGCGACGCAAGTAGTCTCGAAGGTCGACACTAACGTTCGCAATGCCAAGTTTTTTGCGAATTTGCTCGCGATGTTTGTGAATGGTCGCAACCGATAAAATCAACCGCTCGGAAATGTCTTTCGACGATACACCCTCGCGAATGAGATCACAGATTTCCCGTTCCCGAGGTGTCAGATCGGCCAGGCGGCGCTGGAAATCATCGTCCCCGCGCGACAACACACGTCGCATACTCATCTCCAGTGCCTCAACATCCTTGACAATATCTCCCTCGGCCCGCCTTTTCAGTCTGTCCACTATGGGCATCAGGACGTCCTCAATGTCGGTAGCAACCTGGTCCTTGTCGCCGCGACGGTCATTCTCCATATGGTCCAGAACCTGTTTCAGCGCGATGTTCTTCTCCACCAGGGCCAGGTGCTCACGTTTCAAATGTTCGGTCGCTTTTTTGAGCATGTCATCGGTTTGTTTTCGCGCGGTAATATCCAGAGCCGTAAATACCAGCCCGCGCGACAGGTCCGAGGGATCAATAGCTGAGGAACTGAGGATGATATCCATTACGCCGCCGTCCTTGCGCACCCATCTGGTCTCCACTGTTCCCAGTCCGCTGCGACGGATTTCACCGTGTTTGACGATCCCGACTCGCTCAAACTCCTCGGTGGTCTCATACAACTTAAGGGCGTTTTGTCCTTCCAGCTCTTCACGCGAGTAACCGGTCATTTGGCAGAGCCGATCATTTACCCAGCCCAGGACCCGGTTGTTGACCAGTCCGATGCCGATTGGTGCGGCCAGAAAGACCGACTGCAACGTCGCAGCCGACTCCCGATAGGCATCTTCCACACGACGGCGATCGGTGACATCGGTGCCCGAGCTTAGTGTGCCCTGGATGTTTCCGTCATCATCGCGAATAATCGTATTGTTCCAGGCAATCAGGCGATGTTCACCGTCGGCATTAACGATCGGATTGTCGTAAAACTCCATAGGCTTGGTATCACCATTCATGAGTTGCCGGAATCCCGCCCTGACCTCGCCCCTGATGTCTGCCGGTACAAATGAATCAAACCAGTTGCGTCCGACGATCTCGGTTTCCGGCAAGCCGAGGACTTCGCAACCCTTCTTATTGATAAGACCAACACACTCATCGGCATCAATAGCGACAATGATCGTGGCGGCGATATTCAGGTAGCGCTGGGCGCGTTCCTGCTCCAGGCGCAGCAGCTTCTCCGAGTGTTTGCGGGTGGTGACATCACGCACCACGGCCAGGACGGCCGGTTGCCGCTTGATAGTTACAGTTGCTACGCTCACTTCCGTGTCCAGTCGGCGCCCGCCCGATGAGAGCAATTGTACCTCAGCCTGCTGTACTCCTTCCGAATGGGCTACCTGGTGATTATACAACCTTTCGCAACGCTCCAGATCATCGGGATGCACATGCTCGCTGAAAGGACTGTCCACCAGTTCCTCGACAGGTCGACCGAGAATGGCAGCCAGGCCGGGGTTGGCAAACGTAATGCGGCTTTCCTGAACGATAGCAATACCATCGGCAGCGTTGACTACCAGGCTTCGGTATTTGTCCTCGCTCTCCCGTAATGCCATCAGCGTCTGCACCCGGTCACTGAAATCGCTATAGTGCTCTATCCGACCTCCCGCGTACACCCCGGATCGGATAGGTTGACTCCAGTGTTCCAGCCAGCGCTCCTGGCAGCGTTCCGATGGCAGCAGATGGAATTCAAAGCGTTCAATGTAGGCATTGTCCGTGAGGGCGGTCCGGATACGCCGCACCAGATCATCACCCCCTTCGACCAGCGATTTCACAGAAGTCTCGATCAGGCGGGGCCAGTCTTCACCGATGACATCCTCGCGGCGGAGACAGAAATACCGTTCCAGGGCTCGATTGATCCACACTACCCGGAACTCGCTGTCCAGAATGCAGGTCCCCACCCACGAGCTGTCCAGGACGTCATCGTTCAGTGAGCGGTAGCGGGCCTCGCTCTCCAGCATGACCCGTCCGCCAATCTCAATTGAGATATCGTGGAGCATATCACCGACACGTTGATACCGCATATGTCGGTCACGTTCCAGCGACCGCTCTATTATGCGGCTGAAACTCTCCGGCAATCCCGAATGGTACTTTCCGGCCGGCTGCACTATCCCGCCGGAAATCGCCTGCACCGTTTCATCCGCGCTGTTGCGACGGAAAGGATGCACACCGGTTACCAGTT